>NZ_JAVWUP010000176.1:2248-5160 GCF_036667095.1 Gordonibacter sp.
TCTGCAGGCTGGCCGCAAGGTCGGCCGAGGGCGCAGCTGCCGCAGGCGTGGCGGCGACCGACGCCGAACAGGCCTGCTCTTGCGGCGTGGCGGCGCTTCGGGTCCGCGTCTCCATCGGCATCGAAGCAGCAGTCTGAGCGACGGACGCTTGCTGCGCCGCAACAGGTGCCGGCCCTCCCGTCACATGCGCGACGGCGGAATACCCGGACTCGAGGGCTTCGACGCGCTCGGCCAACGATTCCAACGTGAGGTCGGAGTCGGGACGCACCATACGCGTCAGCGCGATCTCGAAGGACAACCGCGGATTCGTGGACGTCTTCAGCTCGGCCGACAGATCGCCTAGCACACCCAGCAAACGCGCGAGGCGATCGGCCCCGAACCACTGCATTTCCTGGGCAAGCTCGCGGCGCATCGCCTCGCCCACCTCGATAGCCACATCGGCACCAACCAGCGTCATCACGTACATATTGCGCACGTGCTCGGCCAAATCGCGGGTAAACTGCGCCAAGTCGGCGCCAGTCTCGATGTACTCGGCTGTCCAGCGGAAGCACAATGCTACGTCGCGCGTGCCAATGGCTCGCACGATCTCAGCTAAGTCGTTCGTATCGACAGCACCCAGCATGCGCTCGGCCACTTCAAGCGTGACCTTGCCCTCGCCGAACGCAATAAGCTGCTCCAGCGAGGTCAGCGCGTTGCGCATGCCACCTTCGGCGCGATGCGCGATCAGGTCCAATGCCTCGCCCTCGAACTCGACGTCCTCGGCCACGCAGATGGCGCCGAGGCGCGACACGATGGCCTCAAGCGAAATGCGACGGAAGTCGAAGCGCTGGCAGCGCGAATGAATGGTTTCGGGAACCTTCTGCGGATCGGTGGTGGCCAGTATGAACACCACATGGCTCGGCGGCTCCTCGAGCGTCTTCAACAGCGCGTTGAACGCAGCCGTCGACAACATGTGGACCTCGTCGATGATATAGATCTTGTAGCGGCCGCGCGTTGGCGCGTATTGCACGCGTCCAATGATTTCCTCGCGCACGTTCTCCACGCCGGTGCGGCTTGCGGCGTCCAGCTCGTAGACATCCGGATGCTCGCCGTTTGCGATCATCTTGCAATCGGAACAGGTGCCGTCAGGCTCGGGCGTCGGGCCGTGCTCGCACAAAAGAGCTTTCGCCAGCAGGCGCGCCGTGGTGGTCTTGCCGGTGCCGCGCGGACCGGTGAACAGATAGGCGTGACTTACCTTGTCCTGCTCGATCGCATTTTTGATAGTACGCTCGATATGCTCCTGACCGACGACATCCTCGAATATCTGCGGCCGATATTTCCTATACAGTGCTTCCGCCATGATACGTGCTCGCTATCTCGTGTCCGCTTTCCCGCTACTTTGTCTCGACATCTCCGGACATCGCCGCAGCCTTCTTAGCTTTGCGTGCATTCAGGGCCGCTTTCACGGCACCGATAATGGCCGGCGCAACCGACACCGCTACAATGCCCAGTACGATGACCTCAAAATGCTCCTGCACGAACGGGATGCCCCCGAAGAAATAACCCACCAGCACGAACAAGGTCACCCACAGCACGCCGCCGATAACGTTGAACACCGTGAACTTTGCGAAGTTCATGTGCCCGGTGCCGGCGATGAACGGCGCGAACGTACGGAAGAACGGCATAAAGCGCGTGATGACGATAGTAAGGCCGCCGAACTTGGCAAAGAAGTGGTCCAGTTTGGCCATGCGCTCGGGCGTGAGCGCCTTTACCTTTCCCGAATCGATGATGCGCGAACCGAAAACGCGCGCGATCCAGTAGTTCGACGTGTTGCCCAGAATGGCGGCCACATAGAACACGATCAACGTAGCCCAAACGTTCAATCCGCCGCCATCGGCCGAAAACACGCCTGCTGCGAACAGCAGCGAGTCGCCTGGCAAAAACGGGAAGAACACCAAGCCCGTCTCCACGAACACGATAAGGAACAGCGGTGAGTACACCCCGATAGGTCCGAGCGCGATGATCCATCCGGCAATAGCCGCCCGTGGATCGGAGAGCAGGTTGACGAAGAAGTCGATGATTCCCATGTTGTCCTTTTCTGAGTATCAGTCCAGCAAATCAGCGAGAAGGGCTGCGGTGCCGAGATCGCCCCGTTATGCGGCCGAGCGCGTGCCGCGGCACGTGAGGGGTAAGCATAAAAGGGGCAAGTTCGGTACCACAGCCCTTCGCGGCGTCGAGCAGTTCCGTCGGCCAAGGGCCGTCGGAACCCGAAGTGATCCCGGATAGGCAGGGGCGCTCGCCAGCGGTCCCTTATGGCTGCTTCCTCCCGGACCTGACCAGGTTCGGAACATGGCGCCGCCCCAGCCCATCCGAGATACTTCGAATTACAACCGTTTCAGTATAGGCGAAGCCCCCCAGCCGCACTGTCGCCTCGCCGCCGAAGCAACCAAAAGTACACAGACACCGAGCGGGTTACCAGGGGGGCTTCCTCCGCGAATGTGCCTTACTGCATTCGGAATGCGAAGCCAGAATCGCAGTTCGCCGGACTCTCCCATCAAACCTTCAGGCATCCCGTTTCGATAGGGCTATTCCTCACCTCGCACTACCTCGAGAACCCCCAACCACTCGTGTGCGATCGGGGGTTCTCGGTATCCTGAGCTTCGGCGTCTACAGCGTGCGTAGGCTGACTTCCTTGAGCTGGCGTCCCGACACGGCACTGGGAGCGCCGGTCATGGGGTCGCTCGCGCTGCTCGTCTTCGGGAAGGCGATGACATCGCGGATGGACGCCTTGTTGCCCAGCAGCATGACCAGGCGATCAAGGCCGAGCGCGATGCCGCCATGCGGCGGAGCGCCCAGCTCGAGGGCATGGATGAGATGACCGAACTTCTCTTCGATCTCCTCGTCGGTGAGGCCGCACACGCGCAGCACGCGGC
>NZ_JAVWUP010000177.1:0-5076 GCF_036667095.1 Gordonibacter sp.
GAAGGAGAACGCCGCGGTGGCCGACGCGGCTCAGGCCCGTATGGAGGCAGTGCTGGCGAAGGCTGTCAAGTAGGGTAAGCCTGTCCCATCGGTGGTGGTTTGACGTTGCGGCGGCTGTTCATGGTCGCCGCAACGGTTCTAGACGAGGGCTTCGCCCGTGGAAATGACGTGCTGTACAAGCTATAGGAAGGATCTCACTGTGAAAACTCGAGAGAAGCCGATAAAAGAGGTGAAGTTTCGTCATGGCGTGCTGGCCCTCGGCGCGCTTGCGGTTGTCATGTTCGGCTGTGTGGTCGGATTGGGGGCTGAGCCGCAGATTCCGCTGGTCATAGGGTGCGCTATTGCTGGTGGTATCGTTATGTACCTGGGACGCACGTGGGAAGATGTGCTCGACGCCATGCTTAAGGGCATCAACGACGCGATGGAGGCCGTGCTCATCTTGATGTGCATCGGCATGCTGGTTGGTGTGTGGATTCAGTCGGGTACGGTTCCGACTATGATCTATTACGGCCTTATGGTGGTTACTCCCGAGCTGTTCTTACCAATCGCTTTTCTGGTGACGCTTGCCGTTGGCATCGTGTTGGGCGCGTGGGGCGCGGCCGGCACTATCGGCATTGCTTTTCTGGGTATCGCCGCTGCGTTGAACATTCCGCTCGGCATGGCTGCGGGAGCGATCGTTGCCGGCGCCTACGTCAGCGAGATCCTTTCCCCTCTGGTTGATGGTCCGAACCTTGCCGCAGCCATTGCCGACTGCGGTGTCTTCCAATTGTGCAAGCGTTTTCTGGTGCCCTGCCTTCTTACGTGTGCGGGCTGTACCGTCATCTATCTGGTGATCGGCATGAACCTCGACGTTACGGGTTCTGTCGATGTTTCCAGCCAGGTATCCTCGCTTTTGGTAGCACTGGACGCGAACTACAACATCGGTCCCGTCACACTTATTCCACTTGCGGTTATGATCGTGTGCATCGCTTTGAAAGTACCGGCCCTCCCGTCGTTTCTTGCGGCCACTGCCGTGGGCATGCTTGAGGCGTGCCTGTTGCAGGGCTCGGATCTGGCCACGGTGGTCGAGGTAGCCAACCTGGGCGTGGTGAGCACGACCGGCTTCGCCGAGCTTGACACGCTTTTGTCCAACGGCGGCATTCAAGAAATGATGAGCACTATCTCTATAGTGGTGCTCGTTATGGCTTTCGGCGGCATCATGCAGCACACGCATCTTATGGATGCGCTCGTCGATCCTATCGTCAGCCGTCTTCGCCGCTTCGCCCAGTTGGTCACGGCAACCGTGTTCTCGGGCGCGCTGTTCAACGTGTTGCTGCCCGACCAGTACCCAGCTATCACGCTGTCCACGCAGATGTACAGCAAGGAATTTCGCCGCCGCGGCGTGCACAACGACGTCTGGGGCAACATCGTCAATTCCAGTGCAGGTATCACGTCGGTTCTGGTGCCGTGGAACACGTGTGCTGTGTACATGGTGACGGTGCTGGGCGTTCAGTGTCTTGCCTATGCGCCGTATGCCTTCTTCTGCTACCTGTATCCGCTGGTCATTATTGTGCTCGGCGCGCTATTCGGAAAGAAACTTGGTTGGCTGCCTCAAACCGAGGTTGCCGAACCCGAAGCGGCTGCTTTGCGGGAAGGCTGTTCGGACGGCGGGGTAGCTGCCCAAAACGCGTAAGAAACCTGAGACTCCTGCCTGCGATAGGGTGCGCAGGGGTCTCGCTCTACGGAGCATTTCGCCCAGAGCGCCTCGCCTGTGCGCCCCGCCCGAAGTGCAATGCACGCACGCGGTCATGCTGGCTGCGCGAAGGGGAATTTCGGAAGTGAGGAAATGCAATGAAGGGAAGCTTAAAAGAAGCGCGGGGCCAGGCGTGGCTCGTCGTGCTCGCTTGTGGTTTCATGATTTCGGGATCGATCGGCTTTCTTACCGTGGTTGCGGGTAACTTCTACGTGCCCGTCAGCGAAGGACTTGGCGTGGAAGAGTCGTCACTGACCCTGTATATGACCATCGTATGCCTAGGTCAGGCTATCAGTATGCCTCTTGCCGGCCGATTGGTTCCCAAGATGAACATAGCCGTGCACATGACGTTGATCAATGCCGTGGAGGCGGCGGCCGTGGTGGTCATGTGCCTGTATAACGACGTGTCTATGTGGTATGTTTCCGGTGCGGTGATCGGCTTTTGCATGGGATTCAATACGTCGGTCGGCATCGCTATCATCTTGAATAATTGGTTTTATAAGCGTACCGGCTTGGCTATTGGCATTGCGTGGGCGATTGCGAGTTTGTGCAACGCCATCATGAGCCCCATTATCAACTCGGTCATCTCGACGTCTGGCTGGCGCGTGGGCTACATTGTGCTCGGTTTGGCGGCTGCTGTGCTTATGTGCGGCGCGACTCTGTTCATCATTAGGCTGAAGCCCGAGACGAGGGGGTGCCTTCCGTACGGATATGCCGAGGTGGGCGGCGCTGCTGCGGCGGAGTCTGCCGAAGGCGTGGACTTCAAAAGAGCGGTGAAGTCGCCTGCCTTTATCGCACTGATTGTTGCGATGTGTCTGATTGTTATGACCACGGTGACCAACCAGCTGTTTCCTATGTACGGAACATCGGTGGGGTTTGAGCCGCACGTTGGTAGTCTCATGGTTTCGGTTGCGATGTTGTGCGATATAGCATGGAACCCACTTATCGGCTGGACGTGCGACAAGTTTGGCCCCGCACGCGCTGTGGTTATGTGGGCGGTTGTAACGGTGTTGTCGTTTGTATGCCTGCTGTTCAGTGCCGCCTCGCCGATACTTGCTTGTGTTGGTGCCGGTTTGAACGACTCGATGTACGCCGTGTTCGGCACGGGTATCGCCACGCTGACCATGGCGATGTTCGGCCACAAAGACTACGGCAAGATTTACTCCCTCGTTCCCGCCATTGGTTATGTGCTGGGATCGATGGGCGCTCCGCTGCTAACGTCTATCTACGAGCAGACGGGCAGCTTCCAGCCTGTTTGGATATTCTGCATCGTGTGCGACGTGGCAATAGCGGTACTTGCTGTTGTTGCCATGAGGGCCAGCAAGAATCTTCCCTGGAGTCGTGCGAGCACGCCTGCTATCGATGAAGTTGTTTCCGAACGCTTGGAAGACGGAAAAGCTCCTGCTTAACACGAGGGTGACGCATGTGGGACCAAGACGTTATTCCGCAAGGCCGGCCGTCGATACTCTCCGGTGCGCACTGAAGAGTATCGACGACGTGGCAAGGGCGACCTGCTTGCGGGTGCAACCCTTATATACCAATAGAGAATGAGGAGAAGGCTATGCCATACGAAAAAGGTTCGGGGCCGTCGGTCGTCATCGCTCTGGGCGGCAACGCCCTGGGCAACACGCCTCAGGAGCAGCTTGAGCTCGTGAAGGCCACGGCCAAGAATATCGTGGACATGGTGGGCGAGGGCATCAACGTCGTGGTCTCCCACGGCAACGGCCCGCAGGTCGGCATGATCAACAACGCGTTCGCCTACGCGTTTGCCCATGACGGCAAGACCCCCGAGATGCCGTTCCCCGAGGCCGGCGCTATGTCTCAGGGCTATATTGGCTACCAGCTCTCCCAGGCCATCCTGAACGACCTCCGGGAGCGCGGCATCATGCGTTCCACGGCCAACGTGATCACCCAGACGGTGGTGAACCCCAAGGACCCGGCGTTCCAGAACCCCACCAAGCCTGTGGGTGGCTTCCTCACCGAGGAAGAGGCTGCGGCCAAGGCTTCCGAGACCGGCTGGACCTACAAGGAGGACGCCGGGCGCGGATGGCGCCAGGTAGTTGCCTCCCCGAAGCCGGTGCGCATCGTGGAGTTTGATGCGGTGAAGGATCTCATGGACGACGGCTACGTGGTCGTGTCCACGGGCGGCGGCGGGGTGCCGGTGTTTGAGACGCCCGAGGGCTATGTGGGCGTGCCGGCGGTCATCGACAAGGATCGTTCCAGCGCTAAACTCGCCGCCGATTTCGGCGCGGACATGCTGGTCATCCTCACGGCCGTGGAGAAGGTGTGCGTGAACTTCGGCAAGCCCGACCAGGCCCAGATCGACACCATGACGGTGGCCGAGGCTGAGGAGTTCATCGCCCAGGGTCAGTTCGCCCCCGGCTCGATGCTGCCGAAGGTCGAGGCGTGTATCGAGTACGTGCGCGCCTACCCCGAGGGCAAGGCGCTCATCACGAGCCTCGAGTGCGCCGCCGCGGGCATCGAGGGCAAAACGGGCACGGTCATCACGGCGTAAAGTTTTCGCATTCCGCCCTGTACTCTATGCAGGGCGGAAGTGTTTGATCTGCGGATATCTTTCTTTGGAGAGATACGTCGGGCGTCTTGCGGCTGCCGCCCTTTAGCCGAGAATGTCGCTTTTTAGAGCAGGCGTTTGCCGTTGCGAGTCGCTCGAACAGGTTAAAAAGATGCCGCGCAGCGCTCATAGAGCTCGCGCATGTTCTCGATGAGCGCTGCACGGAAGGGCGCTCGCCCAATCGTTCTGTCAAATTGGTCGAGGGGGAGGAAGCGTTTCATCTGTCGCGTGAATTCTTCGCCTTCAATAATCTGAGGCAATTCTTTTCTCAAGCGCAAGACTCCTTTCGCGAATGTTTTCGTCTCGTTGTAGTCGATTTCTTTTCGCATGCGCAAAACGCATGCTTCCTCAAGGTCGATAGTGGGGCGGCGCATGAGCCACTGCATGTCCCAGATATCTCGGTAGCGAATGTGGGTCGAGCAAGCAAACGCTTCGAGTTTGTCGGCGAGTATCTCTTCGAGCGTTTTGGTGAACAGGACAATGTCCTCGTAGCTGCTGGGCAAGCCCTTCCACCAGCTTGTTCAGCTGCATCGTATACATCAAGCGGCTCGTCGTGCCGGATTACTCAGCGTACTTCAGCGTCATTCCGGCCATCGGCCGCACGGTGAGCGAAGCCAACCCCGACATGAAGTGCGCCACCCCCGAGTATTGCTTCATCAGCTACTTGGACCCCGAATACAAAGAGCGCGACATCAGCATCGAGTACAACGAGGCCGTTGTGGCCATGGGCAACGATGTCGACGGCATTTTCTTCCGCGAAATGCCCGCCGTG
>NZ_JAVWUP010000178.1:0-5028 GCF_036667095.1 Gordonibacter sp.
GTGACGTAGCTCTCGAACGTTTCCGCATACTTTTCAGCATCCGGATTGTCCATGCCAAAGTTCGCCTTCACATATGATTTAATGGCAACGCGCACGAGCGGGTCGTCGTCATCCTCGGATTTCTTTTGGGAAACACCGCCCATTCGCATCTTCGCCCGCGCCGCTCCTATGAGGTCTAAGACCTCTTCGTCATAGTCAGTGCATCCGGCGAACCGGAGGGCTGCCCGGCACGCGTCAAGGATTGGTGTAATTCCGGCTGCTTTCGCCATGTGCCGCCACCTCCTAGCCTACGCCTTGTTGCCGATAGTGAGCATCACGAAGCCCTGAGGAACGGCTAGGCCGCCATCAAAAAGCAAGTATCCGTCAAAACAGTGCTTCTGCGTTCCGTTCTCGATGTAGGGGCGCACATCGGGGCCGTCAAAGATGTTGCCACGGAATAGGTCAGGGTAGCCAATAAGCATAACGCCATCAGCAAGGTTGTCTTCGAGCTTGACGGTTTTTCCGAAGATGCGACCTTGCACGGTCGGGTCTTCGGTCTTCTCATCAACGAAGTAAGAGCGTTTCGTAGCATCCTCGATCATGGCAATTTGATTCCAAATGGTATCGTTGTTTGCATAGACAATAGCGCCCTTGGGAACTGCATTTCCAAAGGTTTTCAGCTTCCCGAAGGAGCCTGTGAGGTCTGCCTTTGCAAGCGTGCCAGCCGTCTTACACGAAATCCGGTTCGCTGTAGCAATTCCAAGCTTACTGTCGCTCATGCGGGACACAACAAACGTATCACCGGCCACACTCAAACGATCGCTTACTTCTTGCTTGATGTATGCCTCGAAGCCATCAAGGCTCTGTACGGACATCTTGCGCGACATCTTCACCGTCTTTTTGATTTCATCGCCGGTGAGAGTGATGGTGTCAAACTCGTTCTGCTCGTCTACCGGAGCATCGCCCTCGCCCGTCTTTGCCGCGTCTCCTGCGGTGATGGCCTTGTGGCGCAGCAACTCAAACTGGTGTTTCAACATGGAGCGGCGCACATCGGAAAAAAGGACAGCGGAGCCATCAATGAGCTTGATGATCTCGTTTTGAAGCTCGACGGGCACGGCGGCATCCGTATTGCTTGTGAGAATGGTGAATGCGCGGCGCTCAACGTCAGTGAGCTCGTTTCCGCCCGCGAGTTGGATTCCGGCACGCGCTGCAATGTCTTTGAAATAAGCGCGCTTTTGAGCCGCTTCGTAGTCAGTCGTGTCATAAGCACCACCTCCAAACTGCGCCCCGCTCGCCGTACGCGCAAGCGGCACATTATCAACCGGGGAGGCCTGTCCCGTCTCGATTGCTCGGCGTGCCGCATCCACAGCGGCCGTGCGCGCCTTTTTCGTCCCCTCTCCACTCTGCACGCGCTGTTCAAGCTCGGCGACGAGCTGGCTCACGCGCTCTTCGTCTTCTGATGTGTCCGCGCCATCCTCTGCACCCTGCAACTGTTCAATGAGCTTGTTGAGCTCTGCAATGATTGCCTCAATGTCCATTTCTCAAACCTTTCTTGTTAACTGCGATTGCGGCGCGCGCTATTGCGAGCGCCCTATTCCTGCGGCCAAACTCCTTGGCCGACTGCTCGATCACTCCGTCGAGTAGGTTTCTTGCACTGATTTCGGTATTCGGGTCTGCCGGAAGGCTCACAGCGGACACGTCATATATCTTCTTCACTTTCGTAATAGTGGTTGTCTTAGTCTCACGGTTGTACTCGTCAGCCGCTACGCTAAAAGCCCAACTCATGCGCGTAGTAAGCCCGCTTTGTATTTCTTCGTACAAATCACGCCCGCGCTGAGAGCGCGCCAGGTCTGCCGCCACAAACAAGCCATGATCGTCCGGCTCCACAATGAGGGTTTCGTTGCTCATGCGAGCGTACACGTGCCCTCGATGGTCATACTGCATGATCACATCGCTCATGTCGCAATCGCTGAAAGCATCCGGGCTCACAATTTCGCGGTACTCGTTGCCGTTGAAATCCTCGAACAGCACATAGGGGTCATCAAAGGTGCTTGCGTACCCCTCAACGTAGTATTTTGAATCGAACCGCTTGTCGGCTCCTTCTTCTGGTGGCGTAAGCGTCACCGTCATGGCTCGGTATTGCCTATCACTCGGTTTTGCTGGCATTGTCGCCTCCTTGGGTAGTGGTTGCATTTGGCTGTGGGGTATTTCCGAAAACAGCGGCGTTTGTCTGTGCCGCCTTGGCGGCTTGGTCTGCTGTGTGCTCACTGATAAGAGCCAGGTCTATATACTCGCCGCGTATTACGTGGCGGCTTCCGCCCTCGTAGTGGGGCATTTGAAAGATGTCAGCGACAGCATTACCGTCAGCAACGCCACGGTCGAAAAGCTGGGTTGCAACGCTTATCTTCGTTGTGGCGCTTGCGTACTCAAGGCGGTTTGCCGAAAACATGATTTCGTTTCCGCAGCTGATTTCGGATGGCGTGAAGGTCATGGCGGTGAGCACGTGGCCTAGCTGCACGGCGAACGGCTCTATGCTGCCTTCATAAAAAGCGTTGAACACATCCTCTGTCGCCTTGTTCAGCACTATCTCCTCGTTTGTGCCAAAGTGCCGATAAACCGCTTTTTCTATGCGCTCCATCTGTGCAGCATCAACGGTGTAGCTCTTCGGCTCGACCTGCTTCACATCCTCGAAGGCGCGGTCATATACAGCGATACCGCCCGCGTTGTCTGCGGATAGGTTCGTTTCGTTGAACGTCTTCGCCTTCTTTTTCATGTCATCATTGGGAAGGTTTTGTGAGAACTTGCCGATAAATCTCACTGCTGCGCCCTGCTTTATAGCCACCTGCTCAGCGTCGTTTTGCGCGTGCATGAGCCGAAGTGTCGGCGTGAGTACATCCGCCCCATCGCCAAACAAATCACTTTTGTACTGGTGGCGCGTTAGCACGCCGACGCGCGACCATTCAACGTAGGCGCTCCGCTCGCTCGTGAAGTCGAGTTTCAGCCAGAGCTCGCCGTTAACGTCATAAGCCTGGCAGATGTTCGGCAGTACCGGGTAGTACCCGATCTGGGTAACTCCATCATCGGCCACGAGCGGTATAATAAGACACGTATCGTTCACGCTAAGCATGCGCCATATGCGCGCGATGAATTGCGGAGTGGTCTGCCACGGGTTCGGCTGTATCGAAAGCGAACGCGCCGCACGCGGCTTTGCCACCCCGGACACCTCCGGCTTGAGCTTGCTTGCGTGGTTCGCTCCGGCCTCGATTGCCGAGCGCGTGAGCTCCGCCTCGTATATGCCTCCCTGCCACGTGCTGAATGATGGCGCGTATGCGGTAAACGTTCCGAAGAACCCATTCAATGCCTGCGCCTGCTGCAAGTGCGATTGCTGGGGAAACACGGTGTCGAACATAGAGCGGAAAAGCCCCGTTGCTTGAGCCATAGTCTAGCCTCCGATCAAGGCGCGGTAGTTGTCCATTTCGTTTTTTAGTGTCACGAACGCGTCAATCTCGGCAGCCCAAAGGTCGATACGATTGCGCGGGTCTTGATTCTTTTTGTCGGGCTGGATGTTGCCATTCGTGTCAGTTTTTATCATCACGTTCGAACGGCACCACTCAGCAACAGGGTTCGCGCAATCAACAATCTGGTTGGTGCGGTAGAGAGCGCGAATTTCTTTCATGGGTATGGAGAGCGTTTTGGCCCCCTGTATGACGCTTTTGAAGTTCTGCACGCCGAAGTAGGCCCCGTAAGCCTCCACGGTGGGTGTGTCTCGGATATGCCAGGGGTCATACCCGCACGATATGCAATAGATGCCATAGTCGCGTCGGAGCTCATCGAACCAATCGAGCACTACGCGTTTGTCGATGATCGGATCGTCACACACGCGCAAAAGCCCGCGGGCAACCCACTTGTCATACGGCACGCCGTCACGCCCGCCACGCTTGCCCTGCCGCTCGGCCTCATCTATTGCGCGCCGTTGAACCCATCCCATATGAAGCGCGTATATTCGATCATCTTGCGGTCTCATCATCAGCACGCAAGCCGCCGTGAGGTCGGTAGTGTCCGACGCATCAACACCAGCGACGGCGTATATGAACGCCGGGTCTGCCGGGTCGAAAACAGCCGCATTGTGGATTTCTGCCCACTTGAGCCATGCGCTTGATTGGTTCTCAATGAGGTTGAAGTCCTTCACCAGAAGCGACGGCAAGTCATCCGGACTATCCTTTGCCTTCATGACATTTTGCCGAAGCGCGACGAGCTTCTTTATCGTTCCTAGCCCTGGATTCGCTTTAACCCATGCGCTTTCATCCTCCCATTCTTCGCGCTCGTCAAGCTCGAATATGAACGCGATGAAGTGTTCGGCCTTCTCGCCTTCGGCTTTTCCGTCGAGCCACTTTTCTGCGTATTTATACTGGGCATCGAATACGTTGTCGCGAACGAACCCATTTGTTGTTATCTCTATGACGAGCGGCTGGTCACGCGCGCTCGTTCCTTGAATCGTCAAGTCGTACAAGTCACGGTTCTTCATGGCCGCGAGCTCATCAATAATGGCACAGGAGATATCCAGGCCATCAAGGTGGTTTGTATTTGCACTCAGTGCGCGAATGGATCCCATCGTCAATCCGCAATAAAGGTCTGATACTCGTTTTCTGACGTTCTTTGCAAGCGCTGGCGAAGTCTGCACCATGCGCCAAGCGTTGTTAAACCCCTTTGTCGCCTGGTCTCGCGCGGTTGCGACGTTGTAGACTTCCGGCGCTCCCTCACTATCGTTCACGAGCATGTCAAGTTCAATTGCTGATGCAAGGGCCGTCTTGCCGTTCTTTCGACCCATTACCCACAGCACCTCACGGTACTGCCGCATGCCATCATCATCGACAAACCCGAATATGACAGTAAGTATTGCCCGTTGAAACAGCTCTAGCTTAAACGGCGCGCCTAGCTTGCCCGATGGGAGGCGACAGAACCGCTCGATGAAGTCAATGTGCTTTGCCGCGTGGCGCTCGCTGAAGCGGTAGGTGCGCGCTTCTTCGGTTGAATCGAGGTCAGCCATAA
>NZ_JAVWUP010000179.1:0-5020 GCF_036667095.1 Gordonibacter sp.
TAGTTGCTAAACTATATCACTCTTTAATTATTTTGTATCTAAAAGTTTAGGAAAATAAGACGGTCATTGATACCTGTGAATGCAAAAAAGAATGGGGTTTGAATTTTTCTCCAGCGTAACACCATAGAATAATGCCTCGCGCACAACAAGAGCCGAAACCTGTAGTAAGGTTCCGGCTCTTTAGTGCTGCATCCCGCTTTACGAGTGAGCGGTGTTTTTTAAAAAAATTGCCTACCCAAGCTCGCTGGGTAGTACAAGACCAGACTCCAGCGCTTGCTTCTTCAGGCCTTCGCGGAAGTCGGGATGCGCGATTGAAATCATTGCGACAACACGTTCGGCAAGCGATTTACCCCACAGGTCTGCCACGCCGTACTCGGTCACGTAATACATGGCCTCGCAACGTGGGCATGTCACAGCCGATGCGAGTGGGAAGTTAAATACCACGTTGGAGTGCAGATTCCCTTCCTTATCGGTGCGCGTGGAGCGAAGCGCCAGGAAGTTCAGGCCTTTGCCGCCACGATTGCGGATAAGGTTCGCACCTTTCACAAAGTCGATCTGGCCGCCGATGCAGCTGTACTGCCACGTGCCAGAGCCTTCGGAGCAAGACTGGCCGGTCAGGTCAGCCATCATGCAGGCGTTTATCGCGACGAAGGAGTCTATTTTGGAAACCTCGTTGATGCTCGCCAGATGCGGAACGGAGTCGTAGACGATTTCCTTAGCATCGGTACAGAAGTCGTACAAGCGCTGGGAGCCGAAGAAGCCAGCAGCACGAACTTCCTTGGCCACGCCCTTCTGGCAAAGGTCCACAATCCAGTCGGAAAGGATCTCCGAATAGACGTTGATCTCTTCTTTCTCCATCAAGTAGGAGCCGATAGCGTTGCCAAGACCACCCTTGCCCACCTGAACAGTATCGCCATTTTCGACATACTTCATGATGTTTCCGGCAATCTTTTCATCGACAGGCTCAGGATCGCCGTCGGTGATCACGATGTGAGGATGCGTATTCTCGCAGAATGCGCAGAAACGCTCAACCGGAATATTTAGCAGCTCAGGATCGTCGCACTTCGCCGGTGTATGGCTTTCGTTGATCACGCCGATCAGCTTCGTAACGCTGCCACCCTTGATAATCTCGGACGCCAAAAACGCTCCGGCCGCTCCGATATTAATGAGCCCGTCTTTATCGGGAGTCCCCACCTCAATAAACACGACGTTGATGCTCTGCGCCTTGCTCGCAGTGCTTTGAAAATAGCCGTACGGGGCAGAGATGAACGATACGAGTCCAAGCTTGCGTGCCATATGCTCAACCGGTCCCGGGAAAAACGACATATGGTGGAATGCCTTGCCATACTTCGCATCGGTGAACATCTTGGGTGGTCGGGCGAGCACGTTCGAGTACGTCTTTACATCGTGCAACTCTTCGTAGCGATCCGCGAGCAGGTCGAGCTGATCATATGGGACATTGATGGTGTTACCAATCCACACACGATCACCCGACTCGATGAGTTTTACAATCTCCTCGCCACTCATCAAGTGTTCCTGATAATAATCTTTCCAGTTTCCCATTGCTGTTACCTTATCTCTCTACGAAAGGGCTAGTCGATGCCGATAACGGAATCGCTCATCGCGTAGCAGCCATCAAGCGACTGTACGTATTCTTGCCAGAACTTGAAATCCTTTTCAGGGTTTACCACAGGACCCATGAGAGCCATGCTCTGAAGGTGCTTAGTCTGAATCTCGCTATTGATGTGATTGTTAACCTGCGTAAGCGCGTACTTGTTCACATCTTTAACGAACAGCGCAAACATCTGGTCGATCAGCTCGTCGTCAACATCATTGAGCTTGGCGCCTTCGAGCACCAGCTGCGCATATACGACCATGGTGAAGATCTCACCGAAATTCAACATGTAGTCCATGTCCTTTTTGATGAGAGCAGGATCGGGTGCATCGGTGGCGAGCAGGGTGCGGAACTCCTCGACCAGCTGCATGAAGCGTTTGACGTTGGGCAGATCGACGCCTTCATACGCCTTGCGATAGTCGGGGAACTGCACCTTGGCAAGGCCGCCCATCGTCTGGTTGAAGATGTTGTTGTCGTCTTTGGCCTCATCCACAATCCCGATCTCGGGATACGCGACATCGGTAAACAGGTAGTTTTGCAGGAACTTGAGAACCAGAGCCATGTTCACGTGCGCCGTGCCCTCGAGACGGAATAGCATGTCCATGGTATTGTACGCATCTGACAGATAGGTATCGGCCTCGTAGCCCTTCGCGCAGACGACATCCATCAGCATGCGGATGACATCGCCGCCCTGCGTGGTGGCCTTCATCTTTTGGATAGGATTGAACAGCAGATAACGACGATCGTCTGCACTCATGCTGCGGAAGTAGTCGCGACTGCGCAGCGCATAGAGCTTCATAGCGTTGGTGCGACAGAACGCCTCGGAGAGGAACGAGCGGATGTGTGGGAACGCGGTGACCGGGCGGCCGTAGATGATGCGGCGGTTGGAATGGGTGACCGCTTCGTAGAGCGCGTGCGTGGCGATACCTGAAGCAGCAAAACCAAGCTGAAACTTGCCGATGTTCACCGTGGCCAAGCCGTCAGCGAAAGCGGCGTCGCCGGACTTGAGGATGTCATTGTCGGAGATGGGATACTCAATCAGTTGATACTCGCCGACGCGGCACTGACCCATGCCGGGGACTTCGATGTCCTTAACGTACTTGTAGTTCGGATGACGGCTGTCAACCACCCAGTTGCAATATTCGCCCGTGGTGGCGTTCTTTCCCATGGTTGAGACCTTGCTGGCGATGTGTGCGTTGCCGATGTAGTATTTGTCGCCGTCAGCGCGGTAGGTGCCGTCCTCAAGCTGTGTAAGACAGGTCTCGTTGGAGTACAGGTCAGCACCGTGCTCCTTCTCGCTCATGCCGAAAGCGAACACGTGGCCTTCCTTGAGCTGCTCAGCTAGATCTTTTTTCTGAAAATCATTATCTCCCATCCAGATGGGGCCGACGCCCAGAATGGAAACCTGCAGAGGATACTGGTAGGACTGGCCGTAGAAGCCAAGAATCTCGCTCATCGGGCACAGGCGATACAGGTCAAAACGGGCAGAGGGATCGTCCCCGTACCCTTCAGCGGTTAGCATGGTTGCGAAAATGCCATGGTCGCGCTGGTACTTCATCCAGTCGGTCTGCCACTTGTCGGCTTTCATGTCCTCACGAATGTCCGCAAGGCCCTTGTGCTCGAAGAACTCCACGGTGTCCAGCATAGCCTGGCGGCTCTTTGCGTCGTACTCTTCGCCCGTGAAGGTTGCAGGATTGAACAAAACATTCTTTTTAGACACTACTCTTCCCCTTTCGGTATGATGGCTTCATGCCACTGCGCAATCGGCGCCAGAATGCGCGAAACGGCGTGCAAATATGAGTTCATCTGCATATTTGCACTTTTAACATCTCAAAAATACCATGGTTTGCTGGGAAAATAAAATTCGAAGTTCGCACTCTTTCATGCGCCTGACGCATGAAAGGATTGTCGGCGATGGTATCATAAGCGTTGACAAGGGTAGACTCACCCGAGGAGATGTTCACATGGATATCAAGCGCATTCTTTACTTCAAACGTGTTGCCGAAACTCAGCACATCACGAAAGCTGCTCAGGATCTTTATGTGTCCCAAGCGCACCTTAGCCGCATCATCGGAGAAATGGAGCGTGAGCTAGGCGTCGAGCTTTTCGACCGGGAAGGGCGCGGTCTCGTGCTCAATGAGTGCGGAAAAATCTTCTACGAGTACGCCCTAAAAATGATTAGCTTGTTTAACGAAGCGACGCAGAGAACTCAGGAGGCGCACCTGCGCGCACAGTTTCAAGTTGCCGTCGCCACGAATTCCAGCGCGTACATGCCAGCGTTTTTGTCGAAAACATCCAAGAAGCATGCCAACATGAAGATCCGTCAGTATTCAGGACCTCGCAAGAAGGTTGTCGCCATGCTCAAGAATGGAAGTGTTGACTTCGCCATCACCGCACCGCCACTTGATGAAATAGGCATCAACTCAGTGCAGTTGCGAAACGAGATTCCCGCCATCATCTACCCCAAAGGCCATTGGCTCGAAGACTACGACGTCGTCAGCCTCGAAAAAATATTGAATGAGCCATTCGTGGGCGTTGCGCAAGGCTTCGGGGCGCGAGACACCATCGATGCCTACTATCAAACACACGGGCTATCACCGACGTTTGTTCTTGAAACGGGTGATACGATATCGGTAGAGCGCTACGTGGAACAAGGCCTAGGCATCGCACTCTGCGCAAGAGCCCTCGTGCTTCAAGAAGATCATTTCAAAAATCATCACACCTTGCTCGAAGAGGATGTCCCGTGCATCCTCGGGCTTTCCTGGAACAGCAACCGAGCCTTGAGCAAGGAAGGTGAAGCTTTTTACCGCGAAGCTGTCGAGTATTTTTCCGATTTGGCAAACCTCGATGGCTAACGCATAGATTTTTTGAAGAAATGCGCCCGATCGGTGCAACACTGGGCGCATTTCAATTTGGCAGAATCACATTTTGCAATGCATTATTTGGCTCTATCGTTTTTTGCATATTCACTCACGCCTATCGTAAGATAATCCCTGGCGTTATTTTCCTGGGGGCGCTTGCCTGGGTCAAGAGTTTTCTTCACAACTCCCGGAATGCCCACCACCAGCGAATACGGTGGAACCACCGCGCCTTCGGTGACAACGGCGCCTGCTGCCACAATGGAGCCTTTGCCGATAACAGAGCTATTCATGACGATCGCTCCCATGCCGACAATGACATCGTCTTCGATACTCGCACCGTGAATCACTGCGTTGTGGCCAATCGTGACTCGATCCCCAATTATCGCTGGACAATCATAGTCTACATGAATCGTGCAATGATCTTGCACGTTGCTCATCTCGCCGATGACGATGGGGGCTACCTCTCCCCTGAGAACCGCATTGAACCAGATATTGCTATCCTTTTTCAAGGTGACGTCGCCACAGATTGTCGCGTTGCTTGCGA
>NZ_JAVWUP010000180.1:0-740 GCF_036667095.1 Gordonibacter sp.
TGCAAAAGAGGGTCGATGAGCTTGCGGAATGCGCCGGAGCCGCGCTTCTCCTTTTGCACCGCGATAATCTGCAAAACATATACGTTCGCCTTGTCGGTGAAGCGTTGGTACCAGAGCGGGTCGATGATTTCCGCAACGTTCAGCACGTTTTCTTGCATCCGTGCCAGATCTTCGGCGGTCGTGTCTGAAATGAGGGGTCCGGCAGCGTCTTGCAATGCGGTTGCAAGCATTTCGAGGGAAACGTCTTCGGTAAAGTACCCGATGGCGAGACCGTCGTCTCCGTGCGTAGTCAAGCAGCCAAGCTTCTCGTAGGCTTCGATTTTGCATCGGCAGTGCGCTTCGAATTGTTCGCGCCATCCCGAGATGCCGGCGAACTGAACTCGAGTTGCCGGATCATCCACAAAGCTCTCCGCAACGAGCTGCGCGCAGCGTTCGTTTTCCCTGGGTCTCCCTTTCTTGGGGTAACAGGTTCGACCCTATTAGAAACCCCGACGTTACGTCCGGGTCAAGAGAAAATTTTCCGCACCTCAAACTCCGGACTCCAAACGCCGTTATGAGCAGGATGGTTCGAGCGCAAGAATGAACGCGCGTATGAACGAACGCCCGCGTGAGCAGGGGACGTATCCCTGTTCCTTCTGCTCGCGGTAGAATTGCCATGTTTTGCCCGAATGCTACTTCTTCAAGAACTCCAAGATCATCGACTTTTCATCCTCAGTGAGGCGATGGATGTGCCCACGGTC
>NZ_JAVWUP010000180.1:750-4969 GCF_036667095.1 Gordonibacter sp.
TGTGCTCAGCCTGGGGAATGACGCCTGAGGCGGGGAAGAGGCAGTCGCGTTCGGCCGCCATCACGAGCGTCTCGGCCTGGCATTTCCCCATACGTTCCGGATCGACGTCGCTTGGCATGCCGACCTTGATCTTCGACCCGTCAATGCTCGCCCGTGCGGTCTCGAGCGTATCGGTGTCAATTGCCTCTTCCGTGATCGACATGGGAAGGATCGTTTTCACGAACCACGATTCTTTACGGGTAAGCCAGTAGGCGATCATGGGCGCCATCATGCTCATGGAGTGCCAGGCGGGCGCGTTCTTGATTCCCGAAGGCACGCAGAGAACCGCACGCTCCACTCGCTGAGGCGCTGCGCACATCAGCTTTGCTACGATGCCCGCCCCAAACGATCCGGCGAAACAGCGCATCGACTCGAACCCGAGCGCGCCTATAACCTCGGCCGCCCAAACGCCGTAATCATCATTCGAAGGCGAAAGGCACGTCTCGGCGCTCATTCCGGGGTGCCCGATGGTGTCGACGGCGTACACGCAGAAGTCCTCGAGCAGATACGGGCAGGCGAGAAGATTGTAAGCGGTGGTCGCGTTGCCTCCGTGGAATACCAGAAGCGGAATGCCTTGCGGGTTTCCCGCTACGATAAGATGCGTGGTCCCAAACGAGGTATCGACAAAGCGGTCTTCCCAAGCACAATCCAAACGCGCGAGCTGCTTGTCGTAAAGCTCGAGTATGGCATGCTTTGCTTCAGGGCTCTTGTAGATCGTTTTCACGGAGGCTCCCTCGTTGCTCTCTGCATTGATCGCCATACTACCATATCGACGTGGGCTTTCACTGCGCCTTGCCCTTGAACCAGAAAACCTCTAGCCGTGTCGAACCAGAGGCAGTTGACGGAAAACTCATATGCACGCAGGCTCGATATCCATCTATATGCATCAACTACTCGTTGTTTGACAGTATATCGGCAAGCGGTATATTATATCGAAAGCCGATATAACGCCTGTAGATATAAAATCAAACGGAGAGCCTATGGATTCCATCGCCTTGACCGAGGCTGTTTTCTACATCCTCCTATCGCTCGACAAGCCCCTGCATGGCTACGGCATCATGCAGAATGCAGAAGCGCTCAGCGGCCGCCGCGTGCGGCTGGCGGCGGGCACGCTGTATGGGGCGCTGGGCACGTTGGTGGAAAGGCGCTGGATCAAAGAACTGAAAGCTTCCGAGGGGGGCCGTAAACGCGAATACCAGCTTACCGAAGAGGGGCGACGGGTCGTGGCGGCGGAGATCGTGCGCCTGCGAGAGCTTCTGGAAAACGGCGAGCGCATTGCGGGAGAGTGGTCGAAGTGAGGAAAACCGTTCACAAGGTTTTTTGGGCATGGGACTTCCAAAAGGAAGAAGACTGGCTGAACGCCCAAGCTGCCAAAGGTATGAACCTGGTTGCGGCCGGACCGTTGAGCTACGCGTTCGAAGAAGGAGAGCCTGGCGTATACACCTATCGTCTCGAGTTGCTCGACAACCTTCCGTGGTCGGTGGGCGAGCGGGAGTATCTGCGCTTCATGGAGGATGCCGGTATCGAGCAGGTGGCCTCTATGGGTCGTTGGGTGTATTTCCGTAAGCGGACAGATGGCGGTGCCTTCGAGCTGTTCTCGGATATCGACTCGCGCATAAAGCACCTTCGACGTATCCAGCTCATCGCCCTGTTCGCCCTTGCTGCGGAATTCTTTGCGATGGTGGTAGGCGTTCCGAATCTCGTCAAGGGAAGTCCGGAGATGGCGCTCGTAGTTGCCGTGCTGGTAGCGGCGCTTGCTCTGGCGACGGCCTTGCCGGCACTGCGCATCGTGCGAGAGATCAGGCGCTTGAAGGCAGAGCGCAAGGTGCGCGAATAGGCGTTCCGAACGTGCGAAAGCAAAGAGGCTGAAAAGGCGAAAACCACCGACGGCAACTTCAAATTCCAGGATGCAGAAGCATCGGCGGCACCTACGGCGCCCTGTCGCCGTCCTGTCGCATCTCTCCGGACAAAGCGATTTGCCTTTCGCGTATGGGGTTTGCTACACTGTTGCACGTTTCATCTTCTTGATGACTCCCTGACGAGGGGCAGCCGTACCAGGATCGCAAAGACGGCGCATATACCTTACCCGAAGGGAGTTTTCCATGGCATGGATCGTGCTGGTGTTGTCCGGCGTTCTCGAAGCAGTGTGGGCTACGGCGCTCGGTCGCGCAGAGGGGTTCACCAAGCTGGTACCCTCGATCGTCTTTCTTGTGGCACTCGTGTGCAGTATGCTCGGCCTCGCTTACGCCGTCAAAACGCTGCCGACAGGCACCGCTTACGCAATCTGGGTGGGCATTGGCGCGACGCTTACGGTAGCTTACGGCATGTTCTCCGGCACCGAGCCGGTTTCCCTTGCAAAAGTGCTGCTCATCATTGGGCTTATCGGCTGCGTTATCGGCCTCAAGCTCGTGCACGATGGCTCGTAGCGGGGCGGGCCGCAGTCGCTTCTTGTATAGTCCAAAAAATTAGACTATAATTCCTCCCAAGCGAGAGCGAGGAAGGAATCGAACGTGGACTCTGCCAAATTACTGCTTCATCCAACACGGTTGCGCGTGCTGCAATACCTACGGCTGCATGATCGGGCGGCAACCTCCGCCATCGTGGCCTACTTGCAAGACGTTCCACGCGCAACCGTCTACCATCACATGAAGCTGCTCGAAGAGGGCGGCGTGATCGAGGTGGTCGAAGAGAACCAGGTACGCGGCGTATACGAAAAAGTCTACGCCTTCAAAAACAGCGCGGTACCTTCGAGCGGCGAGGCGTCCGAGGCACTCTCATCGGCGTACTTTCTTGAGCTCATGCAGGAAATGAATGCGTACCTGAGCGACGAAGGTTGCGATTGCGCGCAAGACCGCGTCTTTTTCCAAACGGCACTGTTGTGCGTGAGCGACGCCGAGTACGACCAACTGCTCGAGGGTATTGCCGACCTGCTAAAACCCTATGTTGATCGAGAAATGGGCGCTGGGCGACGCATGCGCAAGCTGTCCTTGGTGTCCTCGCCACCCGCAACACCCGGTCGAGAGTCCGTCCAAAGCGCTTCGACGGGAGGGTCCCGATGAAGTTCCACGAGTTCGGCGACGAGGGCAACCCCACCGTCATGCTCATCCACGGCGGCGGTAACGCCTGGTGGAACTACCTGCGGCAGGCGCGCGTGCTGGCGGATCGCTACCACGTGGTGCTGCCGACGCTCGACGGCCACGGCGAGGAGTTCGCCGTCCCTTATGTGTCGACCGAGGCTACGGCCGACAAGCTCATGGAATTCATCGATACGCGTTGCGGGGGGCACGTGTTTGCGCTCGGCGGCGTGTCGCTCGGTGGCCAGATCGTCGCGGAGCTGCTGTCCCGCAAGCCCGACCTTGCAAAGAAGGCGATCATCGACGGGAGTCTGTGCATACCGCAGCCTTTCATGGCGCACTGCTGCATCGCCTTCATGCGCCTGGGCAGCGGTCTGCTGTTCAGCGAAAAGGCGTGTCGTCGCCAAGTTGACTCCATGCCCAAGATGCTGCCGGAAAAGATGCAGTATCCCGACGAGATCATCGCCCACTACCTGCGCGACATGCCCCGCCTGACCAAAGAGATGCTGGTGCAGATGTACGGCACCTACATGTTGAAGTACGAGCTTAAGGAAAGCGTGCGCGACACCGAGGCCCAAGTGATGTACTGGTACGGTGAAAAAGAAATGAAGTGCGTCAAACGGTCGGCTCGGCACTTCAAAGACTATGTCCCTACCTGCGAGCTCTATGAAGCTCCCGGCTACAATCACGGGTATTTGGCCCTCTACCTGCCCGACGAGTGGCTGGCGCTGGCAGTGCCGTTCTTCGAGCATGATTGAAGTTTGCGGCATTCTTTGCCCGTTTTTCCGGAAAAAGCCGCTGATCCTTTGGTCAACCTTTGGTCGAGGATGGTCGGGCTGGCTTTCTACGGTAAGGGGCGAGCGAGCCACAGGACCACGGTATTTAAACCTCTCGACAGGGCGCGCTCGTTCGTGGGCGCGCCCTGATGGGGTTTCACTGCATCTACGCGTCCGCCGCCTCGCAGGAGAACTGCCAGCTGATGCCGAACTGGTCGGTCACCATGCCGTAGAGTTCGCTCCAGAACGTTTTCTGCAGCTCCATGTTCACGTGCCCGCCTTCTTTGAGCTCGTGGTACAGGCGGCGAAGCTCGTCCTTGTCGGTGGAAA
>NZ_JAVWUP010000181.1:0-4852 GCF_036667095.1 Gordonibacter sp.
TCGCACACATTGTAGTTGCGCTCGATGAGCGGAACCATTCGCTCTAGGAAGTGAAACTTCGTCCTCAGCTCCATGCCCGCCGGCTCGTAACCCGCGCTGCGAAGGAGCATATCTATCCATTCCTTCGTTGAGAAGTTCGGTCGTTGGCCGATTATCGAGTCGAGGTCAAGGCTGGGCATCTGGATGGGGTTCAGGTTGGCGACCTTGAACGGGTTGTCTTCGGGTCCTGCATTCTTCTTCGATGCCTGGCGGGGCTTCTTTTGCTCGCCGAAGATGTCGGCCAGCTCGTCTGCCAGACCATCATCCAAGCGGAAGTACTCCATCTGGACGATGCACCACATTCCGCCGGAAAGCATCTTGGGGTATTCGCGCACATATTCGTCGGGCATTACCACAGGATCGATTGAGAGATTCGAGAATGTCGCCACGTGGATGTCGCGGTATTCGTCCACCTTGGCGGTCACCTTGTCGATGATCGTGTAGGTGCGCAGGTCGCGAATCTTCGATTTGATGCGCTCCGATTCGTCGGCGCGCACGTAGTTCTGAGCCAGGATGCGGCGGATGCGATCGAGTCCCTGCTCGACCGACTCGTTGTCATCGGTGGAGCAGTACATGCCCAGTAGGTACTCGAGCACGAACGTGGGCACGTTCGCCCCGCGCTTCATCAGCGCGGTCAGATCCTTGCGCACGATCTTGCCGGGAAACGCCTCCACGACCTTATGGTCGAGGTCGTCGGTCTCGAGTGCAGGCACCGCGTTGTTCTGAGTTTCTTCCATATCTGTCTCCTACAGCCCGAAGTCGATCGTGGGGGCGAACGCCATGTCGATGGTAAATTCTTCCTTCCAGGCGATGTCGCCCGTGTCCTTGTCTCTGCAAACAAGGTAATAGCGTTCGCCAGGCGGGTATTCCGCGCCGGCCTTGAGCGTAAACATCGGCCGCGACACGCGAGCTCGCTCGTCGAGAGTCGTCATGTCGGCATGCGCCTTTTGGACGTCGGTCACGAGGTTGCCAGCCCCATCGGTCAGGCAAAGCTCGTACTCCGCAGGTAGCACCTTGCCCGAGACCGGCTCCTTCTGGAACAGGTCGACGTGGAACATGGAGCTCGTGATGCGCCGCTTCGTGGAAACAAGCGACATCGCCGCCTTCTCCTGCTCTACCCTGGCTTTCGACTTGATGTTGCGGTTGCGCAGTTCGATGACGGGTACACACACCTCTTGCAGGCTCACGCCGCCGTGCGCATAGTTCTTGTTGCCCGACGCGCTCTTCATCCGGATACACTCGCGAAGAGCGAGACCGTAGTATTCCCCTCCATGGATGTCGCGCATGTCCATATTGGCGAGCAACCTGTTGTCGATGCTCTCACGCGAGAGTATATGCCTGCGATGCAACTTCACGTCGTTTCCGCCGACATCGGCTTTCGACACCTTGTCCTGTTCTTTTAGCGGTCCACGCGTGTAGATGAACCCGTGGTCCGCGGTGATGATGACGCGATTGATCTTCAGGTCGTTGACCGCGATCTTGCAGAGCGCGACCAGCTCGTCGACCGTATCGCCGCAGGCCTTGAAGACGCCATGCTCGAGTTTCGGCTTCTCACCGGTAGAGTCGATCTTGTCTTGATAGACGTACACGAGCGGGGCATCGCCCACGAGCTCCTTGCGTGCGGCGCGGTTTCCGGCACGCAGGTTTTCCGAGAGCACCGCCCTTGCGCCTGGGACTGCACCCTGCAGAACGGCCTCTCTGTCTGGCGTGCTTTTTGTCGGTCTGCCATCTATGGAAACTTGACCGTCGTCCCACGAATAGGAAATCTCTTTGTGTGGGAGCAACGCCGCCATCCCAAACTCTGTAACCGAAGGAAATGACGACTGGAACGCGTCCAGAGAGAGGGTGCCCTTCGTCTCCTGCTCGAGCCTGCGAGCAAGCTCGCGACCGACCTCGTAGCGCATGCCGTCGGCTATGATAACCAGCGTACGCTTGTATTCCTTAGCGTCGCGATACGGATAGTTCTGGAAGAAATCGCGCTGAACTTCGATTCCTTTTGCGAAGCCGCACTCGCCCCAGTCGGACTCGGCACAGTTTATCCAGCAGGTGTTGACACGGGGCAGGAACCAGTTCACGTACACGTTCTCGACTCGCTCCGCCAGGCGCTCGGCAGCATCACGCAGTGCGTCGGGGATGTCGTCGGTGTTGAGCAGGCAGACGTCCAGCGCCGTGCAGAATGCGCGGTACGCCGCGTCCATGGCGCACCAGTCCGTCGTATACGCCTTCCAGACATCTGCAGGCTTGGTCGCATGAAACCCTTGTGAGTGGTCTCGGTAGAACCCCTCAGTGTCTGCGGCGGCGGAAAGAAGGTCAAAGAGGCCTTCCACGCGCCTGTACCATTTCAGATCCTTGCGCTTCTGACGCGTGCTGAGGGCCTCGGATCTCCTGTCGGATCCATCAGCCAAGCTTGACATCAGCTTAGCCAGAATCACTTCGTTCGTGCAGGGGAAGACGTCGGTGTCGATGAGAGCTGACACCTCCGCGCCCGCAAGGCGTTCGGGAATATTGAGCTCTGCCTCGACATTTCTTGCAATCTCGTAGAGAGTCTCACGGTTTGACTGATTGCTCATCCAGTCGCGAACTATATTCAAGCAGAAGCGGGAATAAGGCTTGGCTATATGTGCTTCGTAGCCAGAGAGCAGTTCCTCGGGCAAGGTGCAGGATGCTGCGGAGATCAGCAGATGTTCGGACAGCTCGGTCTCCGACACGATATCGCCTTCGTAGCCGAGGCGTTTTTTAAGAATTGACGACAGAGCACCCAAAGCGTCGAATAGCTCCAAATCAGCGATCACGAATTCTGCGCCGGAATCATGCAAAGCGCACAGGTATGCTTGCGCGATGTCTTCCACTCTGGCAGTTGCGGCCTTCAGGATGACCGAGACGATTCCGACCGCCACGTCGGCGGCAGTGTTGGTCTCGGGCATTCTGCTGAGATATGCTGCCCTTCGGTCGGCTGCGCCGAAGAACTTCTCGAACTGCGCGACAGCGTCTCTCGCGGCATTGCCCGCATTTATATCGCCGAGCAACATGGATGCCTTGTCGGCCTGGAAATGCTCAGATACAAGCTCAATGTCAGCCAACCAGTTCCCCTCGAGCCCGCCCTCTGAGAAATCGCGCGGTCTACGCGTGTAGATGAGGAAGTCGTCTGAGGACTGATCCCTCAGAATCTTCTTCTTGAGTTCGAACTGAGATCCGTCGTCCGCCTTCGCGAAAACGAGTGCCCGAGCGAGCTCGCACCCTATGCCCTCCTGCGTCAGCCGGTCGAAGTCCTCCTCGAAAGACCCCGCGACGTCATGCCAGAATACGACGCGTCTAGCTTCGCCACTGGACAGGGGCTGCTTCAGGGCATCCTGTATAAGCTGAATTGCATTGAGATCTGCCATTGATTAGCTACCCTCCCCGGCTTTATGCCGCTTGATTGAGTATCTTCTGCCGCTGCTCTTGCCCTGGGCTTCTATCAGCTCGAGGTCAACCAGATGTTTGTTGATGCGCTGCAGCGAGCGGAGCGGAATCTGCAGCCTCTCAGACAGTTCCGCCGGACGTGACGGTCCATGTTCATGCAGGTATGCCAGAACCCGGCGTTCAGGTTCGGCCAGGTTGTCAAGTACATCAGCCAACTCCGGCCAACTCTGGCCAATCTCGGCCAGAGTACCTGTGGCATCTTTGCTCGCCCCTGTATCCCCCGTGGCGCTTGCCACTACGCAAGGGTCGCTTGCGGAGCCGGCTTCCTCGAGCGCGTTCACGAAAAGTCCGAGCATGAACTCCACGAACCCGGAGGAATCCGTCTGCGCGTCCGCGGCACCGAGTGCGTCGTAGTAACCCTGTTGGTTCTTCTGGATGAGTTCCTCTACGGGCAACCAGTAGAACACGTGGTTCCACTGCCCCAAAAGCGCTGTATGCCAGAATCGGCCCATGCGGCCGTTCCCATCCTGGAAGGGATGAATGAACTCGAACTCGTAGTGGAACACTGCGCTCTTGACCAGTGGATGAAACGTCGACTCCCCATACCACGCGATGAGGTCACCTATCTGTCCGGCAACGAACTCCGCCGGGGGAGCCATATGCACAAGCCGGTCACCATCGAAAATTCCAACTCCCTGAGTTCGGAACCTGCCCGCCTCATCAGCAAGGCCGTTCATCATGGCGCGATGGGTATCGAGCAGGGCTTTCACGCTCATCGGATCGGCGTCAACAAGGAGATCGTATGCATTAAAGGCATTCTTCACCTCGCGGATCTCGCGCGGGTCACCTAGCACGCGCTTTCCATCGAGAATCGCCGTTACCTGCCCCAATGTGAGCGTGTTGTGCTCTATAGCCAATGACGAATGGACAGTGCGTATGCGATTCTGGCGGCGCAGGTGGACGGAATGGTCGCCCTGCATCATCACCGATGCCCTGCCCAGTTCGTAGGATGCACGCGAAACCAAGTCGACGATTACATCATTCATCGTGAAAGGGGGTTTGTATTCTGATTCGCTCACGGTATTCCCCCTTACTTGATTTCAGCGAGAACGTCTTGGAACAGGGCGTAGTTGTGCTTGACGCCGTCATCAAGGTCGATTTCAATCATCTGGTCGGCCAAATGATGAACCTTCTCCTCGTATGCGTTTGTCTCTGCGAGCTGCTCCGATATCTTCTTGTGCTTTTTGCGCAGCACCGCCTGCTCACGCATGTCTGCTGTCTGCATCGCCTCGTCGATACGTTCAAGCTGATTCCGATAGCGTTCCTGCTGAGGATGCACATATTCCGTGCGCAGACGAGCCAGAAGGTCGGGAGTGTAGCGATGCATGTAAAACAGCGCCCGAAAACCGCC
>NZ_JAVWUP010000182.1:0-4800 GCF_036667095.1 Gordonibacter sp.
GATCCTCCAGATCCTCCAGATTTCAAGGTACTCCTCTGCTCCCTGGATGTCCATGCTCCAACTTGCGGGATTCGTCCAGTATGATGCGGCCTCCGGCACGTGTCTGATCTTCTGCCTTCGAGGTTGCGAAGTCGCACGTATAATGATGGCGATATCGGCGCAGTGCGCCCGTTTCGGCCTCGATCCATGCAGGGCTTCAAAGTGCGAAAGGAACGACATGGCGATCCACGAGGGCAGGACGTTGCTCATCGCGAACCCGGCCGCGCAAAACGGCAACGGTGCCGCTGCGGCTGCGCGGGCAGCCGAGACGCTGCGAGCCTCGATGGGTGATGAGCGCTTCTCGCTGGTCCTTACCGAATCTGGCCGTCAGGCTATCGGGCTGGCGTCGCAGGCGGGTGATTTCGATACCGTGCTGGCGCTTGGCGGGGACGGTATCGTCCACGAGGTGGCGAACGGCCTTATGATGCTTTCCGGCGAAGATCGTCCAGTGCTGGGTGTGATTCCCGTGGGCTCGGGCAACGACTATGCTCGTACGCTGGGTATTTCTGCAACCCTTGATCGGGCGGTGCAGCAGGTGCTGGAAGGCAGACCGCGCGCGATGGATGTCGGGCGGTGCAATGGCGAGCACTTTGTGGAAACGCTCTCGTTCGGCCTGGACGCCGCCATCGCGCTCGATACGGTCGAGCGCCGCAAGAGATCGCGTCTCACTGGCACGCTGCTCTATGCGGCAAGCGGCCTCGATCAGCTGCTACACCATCTGGTCGAGTACCGTTTCGAGGCGCGCTTCGACGGGGACGAGCCGGTGCAGGGCTCCATGTTCCTGTTCGCCGTGCAAATAGGCCCCACGTACGGCAGCGGCTTTCGCATCTGCCCCGACGCCCAGCCGGACGACGGCCTGTTCGACCTCTGCATTGCCCGGCCGCCCCTGAGCGTGCTGCGGGCCACCTACATCTTCCTCATGGCGAAGAGCGGATGGCACACACGGTTTCAGCAGGTCGAGTTTCTCCGGGTCTCGTCGCTCGACGTACGGTTCGACTGCCCGCTGGCTGCGCAGGTTGACGGCGAGCTGATTGTGGGGGACCGTTTTCTCATTGAGATCGTGCCGCACGCGCTGCGGGTGCTGACACCTGCTTGGTAGGCGGGCTCTGGCGACAACCTTACTACTGCAATTGGGCAGGGAGATACAACAGCACGGCGCTTAAGTCGAAAGTTTCCCAAAACGGTTCCGTCACCTGCCTTTGGGAGGGCGGGTGTTTTTCGGAGAACGTCGTAGCTTGAGGTATAATGCAGGGCGAGCCGAAGGGAGCGCGAACTCCCACCGGCTCTAAGAATCGCTTCGGCGGTTTGGGTTTGTTTCTAGCGCTCCGGCCCCTTGCGGGATCGGAGCGCCTCCTTTATCACCAAAAACAACTCGATGACGCGGGATACCAGCTCTAAAAGCACTGCAGCAAGCATGAACAAATCCAAAACGGTCATGGGCTTCACCTCCGTTCATCTAGAATAATGAGAGGGAGAGGCACCAAGCCGCCGGGCGTTTCCTGATGCATACTATAGCGCCGCGACCTTGCGGATCGACCGTATCCTTGCCGTATAAAAGCCGCATCTATCTGGCATTGTCTCAGCAAATCGACCGTCAGGAATCAGGCAAGGCCAAAGCAGATTTCAAGCAGAATTCCCGCAAGCTGCAAGCTTTGCGCATTATCCGCTACGATGGCTACGGTACGGCAGTAGGTCGTACCGGGTACGCCGCGCGATGCGGCGCTGCTGCGATCCGTGGCGAAGCGAGGATGTGCATGAGCGAAGGATTTCTGCCGGTCAACCGCCAGGATATGGAAGCACGCGGTTGGGACGAGGTCGATTTCGTCTACGTGTCGGGCGATGCGTACGTCGACCATCCCTCGTTCGGCATGGCCATCATCACGCGTTTGCTCGAAGCGCAGGGCTATCGTGTGGGCGTCATCACACAACCCGATTGGAACGACCCGACCAGCATGGCTGTGCTCGGCGAGCCGCGGCTGGCTTTCCTTGTATCGGCAGGCAATATGGACTCCATGGTGAACCACTACACGGTGGCGAAGAAGCGCCGCCGAGAGGACGCGTACTCGCCGGGAGGCGAGGCGGGCCTGCGGCCGAACCATGCGGCCGTCGTGTATTCCAACCTGATCCGTCGCACGTTTAAGGCGACGCCCATCGTGCTGGGCGGCATCGAGGCCAGCTTGCGCCGTCTTGCCCACTACGACTACTGGTCCGACAAGATGAAGCGCTCCATCCTGCTGGATTCGGGCGCCGACCTCGTGTCCTTCGGCATGGGGGAGCACTCCATCGTAGAAATCGCCGACGCGTTGGCCGCGGGCCTGGCTATCGAGGACCTTACGTTCATCGAGGGCACCGCGTATCGGGCGAAGTCGCTCGACCATGTCTATGATGCCGTGGTGCTGCCATCGTTTTCCGAGATGCAGGATGATCCGCTGGCGTATGCGCGCAGCTTTGCCGTGCAGTATCGCAACAGCGATCCCTATACCGGCAAGCGCCTGGTGGAGCCGTACTCCGACCATGAGTTTGTGGTGCAGAACCCGCCGTCGGCACCGCTTACGACCTCCGAGTTCGACGCGGTGCACCGCCTGCCATATCAGCGCACGTACCATCCGATGTACGAGGGAAAAGGCGGCGTGCCCGCCATCAAGGAAGTGAAGTTCAGCCTGACCAGCAGCCGCGGCTGCTTCGGCGAGTGCGCGTTTTGCGCGCTCACGTTCCATCAGGGGCGCATCGTGCAGGCGCGCAGCCACGACTCGCTTGTGGTCGAGGCGGAGGCCATCGCCGCTGACCCTGCTTTCAAAGGTTATATCCACGACGTGGGAGGCCCCACGGCGAACTTCCGCGCCCCTGCGTGCTCCAAGCAGCTTGAGCACGGTGCCTGCCCGAACAAACGCTGCCTGTCTCCCGAGCCGTGCGGCCAGCTGCAGGTCGACCATGCCGACTACCTGGAGCTACTGCGCCGCTTGCGCCGGGTTCCCGGCGTGAAGAAGGTGTTCGTGCGCTCCGGCATCCGCTTCGACTACTTGTTGGCCGACTGCGACCACGGCGACGAGTTCTTGCACGAGCTCTGCGAGCACCATGTGAGCGGCCAGCTCAAGGTGGCGCCCGAGCACGTGTCCGATGTCGTACTCGCCTACATGGGCAAGCCCCGCAGGCTCGTGTACGACCGCTTCGTCCAGCGCTACACCCGCGTGAACGAAGAGCTGGACAAGAAGCAGTACCTCGTGCCCTACCTCATGTCCTCGCATCCGGGCTCCACGCTCGACGAGGCCGTCGAGCTGGCCGAGTACGTGCGCGATTGGGGCTACAATCCCGAGCAGGTGCAGGATTTTTATCCCACCCCCTCAACGATGTCCACGGTCATGTACGCCACTGGCGTGGACCCGCGCACCATGCAGCCCGTTTACGTGCCGAAGAGCCCGCACGAGAAAGCCCTCCAGCGCGCCCTCATCCAGTATCGCGATCCGAAGAACCACGACCTTGTGGTGGAGGCGCTCAAGAAGACCGGCCGCAGAGATCTCGTAGGCTACGGCCCGAAGTGCCTCGTGAGGCCGGGGAAGGACGAGCGTCCCGGCAACAGGTTGCCCGCCCAGAGCGGATCGACCGCAGCCAAGTCGGCCGCGGCGGCTCCCGAGCGAAAAGGCGGGACCTCCCGTCCCGGCAGCGCGGGGAAGAGTCCGTCCGGCGGCCGCTCCTCGGACGGGGGGCGGCGCACGGATGCAAAGCCGAGCTCGACTTCGAGTCGCAATCAGAACCGAAACCAGAAACCGGGGGCGAAGTCTGGCTCGAAGGCAGCTTCGAAGCCAAAACCAGGCTCGACGCCGCGGCAGAAGCCGGGTCCGAGTCGGAACCCGAAGCAAAGCCCCCAAGGACCGAAGGGTCGTCGTACGCGCTAGCTGCCCATATCGAACCGAGGACGCAGTGCATTGCAGGTCAGACCTAAGTCAGGCCCTCGGGTTCTTGAGTTCGGCCTTAGCCTTGTCGATGAGTTCCTGACGGGAATTGACCATGAGCTTCAGGTAGACGTTGGAGCGGTGCCGCTTTACCGTGTTTTCCGAAATGAACAGCTCGTCGGCAATGTGCTTGAGCGAATTGCCGTCTGCAAGCAGAACGAACACGTCCTTCTCTCGAGGACTCAGTTCGTAGTCATCGGCAAGGTGCGCAAGCGCGTCGCCTCGGTCGGTCTTGTCGTGGACCGCCATGGCGGCGGCTAGCGACAGTTCTTCTTGGCGACGTGCAAAAACAAGGGCGCCCAGCAGCACCGCGGCGGCCGCTCCTCCCACGATTACCCGCGACTCCACGCCCAAGAGCGTTGTCAGCGATCCAAGACCGGTGGCCAGGTAGAACAGGGCGAGGGACAGGCAGGCGTTCGGCGCACATCGCCGTCTTTGCCGATTGGTCGTTGTGAAGGAAGCGGCTGTCAGCAGCAGGAAGCTCGACCAATGCAGAGATCCTGTGACCACCACGACCAGCTCGCCCGGTTGCGGCAGGAAAAGCCACAGCGCTATCGCGACGCAGAAGATCACGCCGCCTTCTTGGCCTCGATGGCTGCTGCTGCGCCGGCGCCCCCGAAGCCGACCACGACCACATCGGCTTCCTTGGTCCATGTAACGTCGTCGGAAGCGCCTGTCGTGTTCCCTCCGGCACCGGCGCTCTTATCTGAAGTGCTCTTGGGCGCACATGCGCTCAGGGCTCCCGCCAAAGACAACCCTGCACCTGCGAGTGCGGCGGTCTTCAAGAAATTCCTGCGTGAAACCTCGTTTT
>NZ_JAVWUP010000183.1:0-4710 GCF_036667095.1 Gordonibacter sp.
AAGCGCCGCACCAGCCGACGACACCCCGGACGAAGCAACCGTATCCGCCTCTTAAGCGGATGTTAAGGAACGCTTAAGGCAACGCACTCCACCTCCGACCGTCTCGCTCCAATGCTGGCGTGCGGGCAACGAGGACCCTCGGCTGTGCCGCATCCCCGCCTCCCGGCATGCGCCCCGCTGCGCTTCGGTCGCCTCGCACAGCACCTGCGCCCTTTCAGGCTACAGCACCCGACGACAAGGGTATACTGGTGCCCTTGAGGAAAACGACGGAAAGGCGCGGGCATGCTCTCGATACTGTGCGTGGGTGCCGGAGGGTTCATCGGCGCGGTGGCGCGCTATCTGCTGGGGCTGGTGCCCTACGAGGGCGATTTCCCCCTCATGACGCTCATCGTAAACTTCGCAGGCGCGGTGGCTATCGGAGCCGTTGTCGAAGCTGCCGACAGCTGGCCCGGCATGCCGCCGAATGCGCTGCTATTTCTGAAAACGGGCCTCTGCGGCGGGTTCACCACGTTCTCCACATTCTCACTCGAGACGCTGGCGCTGCTAGAAGGCGGCAGGTACGGCATGGGAGCCCTGTACGCCGGAGGCAGCCTTGCGCTGTGCGTGGCAGGCGTCGTGGTAGGCAGGATTCTCATGCGCAGCGCGCGTGCCCTGATGGAGGCGGCAGGGTAATCGTCCCAGGCGACCGTCCGCCGCCTCATCGGGCCTCGTGCTTAGACGTTCAAGTCGCGTCGGCTGAATACGGCCACACCCGCCGAGAACAACACTGCAGCCGCCCCGTACAGCGCCGCCGCGCCTGCCCAAGCCGCCGCATCGTTTGCAGCCAGACCATAAGCATCGAACAGCGTAAGCGGCGTGGCGTACTTCAGAAACTCAAACTTCTCGCCCACCTGCGACACCATCTGCACCAGAAACGACAGGATGCACGCCCCGCCGCCCGCCCAGAGCGCCAAGCTTGCATTCGAGAACGCGCAGGCCGACAGGAAGCACAAGCCCGCCATCGCGAGCCACAGGCCCAGAAGGCCCGCATTCGCACGAGCAAGGCCGGCCATGTCCAGCTCGCCCGGGAACAAAAGTTCGGCCGATCCTGCTTCAAGGACCCACGTAGCCGCCATGAGCAGCACGAGCATGCATGCCAACACGCCGGCTAGCGTGGCAGCGATGCGCACACGGCTCACCGGCGTGGCCAGCAGGTACGCCATCGTCCCACGGTCGAGATAGCGCACCACCAGCTTGTTCACCAAGATAAGCACCAGCACAAGCGGAAACGTCGTCAACAGGAAGCCGTACAGGTAGTTCAACAGGAAATCCAGCAGCGTGGTCGAAGGCTTGGCCATGCCGAATGCGGAGAACAGGTCGGGCATGCTCTGCATCATGGCGTCGAGGCTCTCCCCGAGTGCCGGATCGAACATGCTCGCTATCGTGGCAATGTACAGGGCCAGCACCCCCGCAATAATCACCGTGACGAACGCACCGGAGCGCATCTCCTTGGCAAACAGCGTCCTATTCATGACAACCCCTTTCAGACGAAGCGGTCGATCGCAAGCCGGGACGATCGTCGGAGCATGAACCGTACAGGTGCAAGAACAGCTCCTCGAGCGTCTGCTCACGCGCTGCAAGGTCGGCCACCTCGAAGGCAGCCAGGTCTTTCACGAACGCATCCGCCCCTCCCGCCACGACCATCTCAGCGCTCACCGCACCCCTGATCTGCGCTTCCGGATGGGAGGCGACGTAGCGATCGCGCTCTGTGGCATAGGCGAAGGCAATAACGTACACCCGCTTGCGCGAGCGCCGCACGTCGTCCATGCGCTCCACCGCCGCCAGGCGCCCGTCGCGGATAAACGCCACGCGGTCGCATGTGCGCTCCACCTCTTCGAACAGGTGGGACGAGAGAAACACCGTTGCCCCGCGTTCCTTCTCGGCCAGCACCAGGTCGATGAAGCGCCCTTGCATAAGCGGGTCAAGCCCGCTCGTCGGCTCGTCGAGAAGCAGCAGGTCGGGTCGCCCCATGAACGCGCACACCAGGCCCACCTTCTGCTTGGTGCCCTTCGACATCTTGCGTATCTTGCGCGAGGGATCCAGCTCGAAGTAATCGGCCAGCTCGTGCAGCCGCACTCGATCGGCCAGCTTCTTCATGCGAGCCATGAACTCGAGGAAGGCGCTGCCCGTCATCTCGTCCATACAGGCTATCTCACCAGGTAGGTACCCCAGCGTACGTTGGATGGCGGCCCGCTCGGAAAAGCAAGCGAGCCCGCCGATGCGCGCCTCGCCGGCACCAGGTTTCACAAAACCCATGAGATGGCGCATCGCAGTAGTCTTGCCCGCACCGTTGGGACCAAGGAAGCCGAACACCTCCCCCTGCTGCACTTCGAGCGATACGTCGAAGATGCCGCGCTGTTTCCCATAGTCTTTCGTCAAACCGCGAAGTTCTAGTGCCGCCGCCATGACGCACTCCTTTCGTTTCCGCTACCCCGCAACAGCGCATGCTCGCGCTCGCGCCGGGGCGCTCTTTCTCTCGTAAACCGTTTTCGGTACCGGCTGGTCGCAGGAAGCAGATGCGCCCTGCTGCAGAACCGCGTGGTCCTATTGGAACTCTTCTTTGTACGCGTATCGTTTGAACATCTCGCACCACTCGTCGAACTCGACCATGAGCGCGTCGATATCGATAGCACGGCTCATACTGCGCTGCTGGTGCAGATAGCCGTCGGCCATCCAGATCATCATGTCCACCACCTTTTTAGGCTCGACACCGTCGCGGAACTTGTCCAGGCGCACGTTCTTGAAGAACGTCGAGAACATGAGGTCGATCTGGGCCTGGGTCCAGCCGTTCATCGTGTCTTTGACGTCTTTGTGCTCGGGATAGAAAGCGCGGATGCTGAAATCCAGCAGATAGGGCATCTTGGAGAGTGCGTCCTTCTTCCTGTTGGCCGCGTATTTGAACAGCTCGAAGAAGTCGTCGATCTCGTAGAACCGCTCGTCCACGACCACCTTCGTGACCACGTCCATCAGATGCCGCATGAGGTAGAGGTACAGCTCGCGCTTGTTCTTGAAATAGAAGAACAAAAGCCCCTTGGAAATACCCGCCTTGCGCGCGATAGCATCGGTCGAGGCGCCTTTGTAGTCGCTCAGGCCGAACGTCTCCACCGCCGCACCCACGATGGCCTCGCGTCGCTCTTCCGGCAGGCTTTCGAACTTCTCGAAACCGTGCTCCACGTTCCCCCTCCTCATCTGCACCCGCACGCTGCCACAACGCGCATCTCCATCTTGCCGCCCGCGACAACGTCTTTCACGCAAGGCAGGTACCCGAAAAGCGACCCATTGACCGGCCGGTCAAGCGCTTCGAAGACCATGCTAGTCCATTGACTATTTTTTCCAAGGGGTGCCGCTGAAAGTTTTTTTCGCAGCAAGCATACGAGAAGGACGATACGGCTGTCGTGACACGCGGCCCGTATCGAGCCGGCACCGGTGTGCCTGTTCGGACCGGCATCCAAACGAAACAGGCACGCCAAGCGAGGCTTTCCTAAACGGGAAGGATAGCGTACAATACGCAAGCGCGCATGATTTGCCAGCGTGGCGCAACGGTAGCGCAACAGTTTTGTAAACTGTGGGTTGCAGGTTCGATTCCTGTCGCTGGCTCCATGAAACACCAGGTCAGTCGCTTATGGCGGCTGACTTTTTTACTGCCGCGAACTCACTCGGGGCTCAGCTCCCGCAATCATTCACCGACCCTCCATCGCAGGTTCCTCAACTTTCAGAGCGCGATAGAGACGATCCGGCACGATACTAAGAAGGTCGTCTGTCCATTGCACTAGGTTCGTCGGCTCGCTCGACCTGAACCAATCGTTCAGCACCTCACACTCCAACTTCGAGAATACCTCCACCATGAACAGCATATTGTGGTCGATGGGTATATGCCGATAGGTTTCCAAGGTCTCCAGCAGCACGGTTTTGCGGTTCTCAGGCATCACCGTCTGCCCAAAAGGCGTGTTGATGCTGTACTGGATAGATTTGCAGTAGAAGTCGCGCTCTTGGGAAATGAGCCTTAAGTGATGGTAGTAACCGGTTTTCCAATCGACCGTGCGGCCAATCTCGTTCAAGTAGAACTGCCTGCAAAAAATGGCATGCCACCAAGGTATGTCGTACTTGCTCTCGAAATGACGATAGAACGTCTGTCGCGATATGCCTGCGTTCTCGCATATCTCGGAGATGGTTATATGATCGAGAGACTTGTCCACCGCGTGCAGTATCTTCATCTTCGTACGTAGTTCTGGCGAATCAAAAAAAGCGTTCCCCCGAGCTAAATCTGGCAGCATGCATCCTCCTCCTCACGAACCGGATGTGCGTGGGCACCGCCGAGGCGCGTGCTCTGCTATTTTACCTGAGCATACCATCTTATATCGTCAAGAGAAGTCAGACTAAACGGTGTTTGGTCAACGATTGCGGTTGCTGAATCGCTCATTGTTTTGCAGATCGGACAATATGCCATATTTTGTTGCTCATATTGGCACGATTCTTCTCTTCTGTCACGTTGTCAATACGGCGCTCCCTAAAGGTCACGCTTTGCCAACAATTTGAGCCCCCCGGGTTTTGACCGATGCGCGCCCACTTCGCATTATTGAACCAACGAGGGAGGCACCAAGGTTCTCCCCCCTTTCGAAAGGAGACTGTCATGGCGAAGATAGTCAGCTCTTGGAACGACTGGGATCCGTT
>NZ_JAVWUP010000184.1:0-4661 GCF_036667095.1 Gordonibacter sp.
AAACCTTCGATACAGCTTCCATCAAAGCCCATACCCTCAGCAAACGCATCGTCAAGCTCGTTGGGAACAACGGCAAACGACTTCATGGTGCCAAGTACGTCGGTAAACCAGAAGCGAACAAAGTGTACATCGCGGCTCTTGATGGTCTTCAAGACAAAGTCTTGGTCGGGGTTCGCGGTCATGGGCGCGTCCTTTCTCTTGTAATCCATTATACCGCGCCGTGTTTCAGCTTCGTTTCACAAGGAATTTTCTCAAAAACAGTCCTAAGCCCTTTGGGGCCTGTAAGTCAAAAAACAAGACCCAGCGCTTAGGGCCGGGTCTTGTGCAGTAACGCAATCCGTTCAACACCACAAGGAGAACTTCGGTGCCAAAGACGCCTTCATCCACAGATGGGTGAAACGGCTATTTCTTCAGATCCTCGATGTTTGCAACCTTACCGGGATACAGACCGAGGGGCTCAAAATGGATCTTACCGGCAGACACAAGGTTGGTACCATTTTTGGCATTATAGTCTTCCAGATAGGCAATGTGTTGGAAGTAGTTCGCATCCAAGCTACCATCTGCCAATGCCACGTTTGGCTGGATGTAATCGGTGAATTCTTTAACCTCCAACGTGTAGCCATGGTTGGCCAAGATATCCTTCACCTGCGCCAAAATCTCAGCATGCGGAGCGGGCGAGGCACCCACCACAATCGTGGTATCGCCACCCTTCGCGTCCTCAATTTCGGTGTTGCCCGTCACATCAAGCGGCACGACTAGACCGTCATACGTACTCTCTATAAACTGGCGAGCCGTGGCACTCTGTAATGCTTTGACGAGTGCCTGAATCTTGTTGCTATTCTCGTCGCCCGCACGCACGGCTACCACGTTGGCATACTTATCAGCCGCCTTGGATGCAGTATCTTCACGAGCAAGTGCGGAAGCGGTATCTATACCACCGCTGATAGCGTAGTTACCGTTGATAACAGCCATGTCTACATCGGGTAACGTAGTAGGCAGCGATGCTGCCTCCATCTCCACAATCTCAATGTTGTGGGGATTCTCGGCAATGTCGTTCTTGGTCGCCTCAAGACCAGCCCCGTCTTTCAACTTAATAAGACCCTGGTCCTGCAATAGCAACAACGCACGTGCTTCGTTCGTAGGGTCGGACGGCACGGCTATCTTTGCGCCCGCCGCCCCGCTGCCGCAGCCGGCCAGCGCAGCACAAGCAGCGCCCGCGATGGCCACCGTAGCAATCGTCTTCAGTATAGTCTTCGCTTTCATGGTGTCTCCCTTTCTTTCAATGAAAATCAAATGTCACAAAAGTGTGAGTCGAGGTTCTTTTTTAACAAGCAGCACGCTGTTTGTTACTTGCGCTTATCCACCTTGCGTGCGACGAGGTTTCCTGCGCTTTGAAACACCTGCACAAGCACGATGCACAAAATAAGTGCCGCCACCATGACGTCGGCCTGATAGCGCTGGTAGCCATAGCGGATGGCAATGTCACCCAAGCCACCCGCTCCCACCATACCCGCCATGGCCGAGTACCCAAACAGCGTGATGAAGGTGATGGATGCTCCACGAATAAGCGACGGCAGACTCTCATGCAAAAACACCTTGCACACGATTTGCCAAACACTTGCACCAAAACTCTGCGCGGCTTCCACGAGACCACCGTCAACTTCAGCTAAGCTCTGTTCCACCATGCGCCCCACAAAAGGCGCCGCGGCCACCACCAGGGGGACAATAGCGCCAGGAACGCCCAGTGAAGTACCCACGATAATACGTGTTAAGGGTATAAGTGCTACCAACAAAATAATAAACGGAATGGAGCGGCCAACATTAACAATCCAACCTAGCACCGCACTAAGGACGCGGTGGGGGCGCAGCCCGCCTGGAGCCGTTACTACCAACGCCACACCAAGAGGCACGCCAAGGAGGTAAGCGAACAGAGTGGCAACCACCGTCATAATCAAGGTGTCGAGCGTACCCTGAGCCAGCAATAAGCCGTATTGATCGAAAAACGCCGTGAGGAAATCCATGCTATTTCACCTGCCCGTCAATGCACGCCACGGAGTTCGTTGATGAATCAATTGCATCTGTGGGCACCGTCGTCGCAGCATCGCCAAGACACTCGTTCGTGCGAGCTACCCCGGGAACCCTTCCTTGGTCAGGCTCGCTGGATAAACTGTCATAAGCAATAAGTTCACGGGTGATGGAGCTTTGAGGATTCGAGAACACATCAGAGGTAAAGCCCTCTTCCACAATGCGACCTTCATCAATCACGGCAATGCGATTGCAAATCTTTTGTGCCACAGCCAACGAGTGAGTGATAACCACCATGGTCACGCCTAGCTCCTTGTTGATGTCTTTCAGCAAGTTCAAGATAGACACCGTGGTGCGCGTGTCAAGCGCACTTGTGGCCTCATCACAAAGCATCACCTTTGGGTTGTTCGCGAGAGCGCGAGCAATAGCCACTCGCTGCTGCTGTCCACCAGACAGCTGGCTCGGATAGCGGTCGGCCAAGGCACCCAACCCCACCAACTCCAACAATTCACTGGCTCGCAAATGAGCGGCCTCTTTTTTCTCATGACGCAACTCAAGCGGGAACGTCACATTACCTAATACCGTGCGTTGCTGAAAGAGGCTGAAATTTTGGAAGATCATGCCAATGGAGGCACGCAACTCCAGCAAATCCTTGCCCGCAAGGTTAGTCACGTCGCGACCATCGATAACGATACGGCCCTCGGTAGGCCGTTCGAGCAGATTAATACACCGCACGAGCGTAGACTTCCCCGCTCCCGATGCACCGATAATACCGAAGATATCGCCGTCTTCAATAGCCAGGCTCACGTCACGCAGCGCGTGATGAGCACCCTCAGTGGCACCATAAGTTTTTTTCAAATGTTCAAGCTGGATCATGGTGTTCTCGATCTATGTCGTTCGTACAGGATTGCGGCCGCCCCGTAAAGGTTGCAGCCACGCGAAAGCTAGGCCTGAGTGTTGGCACACGAGCCAACCAACCCAGGCTTGGGCATCAGCATGTCCATAGTATGTACGAAAAGAGAACTCATAGGTGAGTATCTTACGGGATGAGCGCTACCTGTCAAGACTTCCTTCTCGGGATACTTATGCGAATCTTCCATGATTGGCTATCTGATATACAGATAACACAGTTTTCTATTCTTCTTTAAACAGGTAAAAATGTCAAACGGCTTTCGTCAAGCATCCTCCAAGACGTCTCACGTCACCACCCCACTACGTAACAGCCGCATGACGGACAAGCGGAGAGGAGGTTCGTCTTCGCTTGTCCGAGGTTATACTTAGTTTTTATCCGTCTTTGCCGACGGTATAAGATACACAAGAGTACCGGAGGGAGACCGTTTAATGAGCACCACAAACGACTACGCAAGCATACTGACAGAGAGCGGCATCGATTATGCCGAAGCCATGGATCGATTCGGCGGCAACGCGGCGCTTTACCGTCGCCTTGCCGTGAAGTTTCTCGACGATCAGCACATAGAGGCGCTTGAAAAGGCACTGGAAGCCAGCGATATCGAACAAGCATTTCGAGAAGCGCATTCCCTCAAGGGCATCGCTGGCAACCTCTCATTCCGTGCCTCTTGCCTTATCAGCGAGGAGTTGCGTGAGGGAGACCTTGCAGCGGCCCAAGAAATCATGGAGCCTTTAAAAGAAGCGCGCGATTTAGTAACCCGGGTGCTTGAAAGGTTTTCTGCATAACGCAGCACCCGCGATGTCCATGCTATAATATTTTCAAGTACTTATCAGGCGTTTTATGGAGGTGACAGCAATGAGATTCTCCAACATTCTCGTTCCGTTCGACAAGTCTGAACATGCCGTACACGCACTCGAAATGGCCCGCGGCCTTGCAGAGGAAGACCCCGGAATCTGCATTCACGTCGTGGACGTTCTCTACGTGTCTGAGCTACCCCCCTCGTTAGGCTTAGATGCCAACCCTTACGAAAGCGTTCCTCCGCTTGCCGTAGATCCCGATCTGTACTGCAAACTTGTCGACGCCGCTTTGGCGCGCGAAAAGGAAGATATGAGTAAGACTATTGGCACTCTGCTAGATAATCTACCCAATCCCGTGCAGATTATAGCGGTGAACGCCGCTTCCATCGTAGACGGCATCAACGATTATGCACACGATCATAGCTGCGACCTCATTATTATGGGCTCACGCGGCCTTGGCCTGTTGCGCGGCATGCTCGGCAGCGTCAGCTACGGCGTACTACGCTCGTCTGAGATCCCCGTACTTATTGCAAAGGAGCCCCACAAGAAGAAGGAATCCGACAATAAGTAGGTACTACCACTGTACGCTTCTCACTACACCACTGGGGCTGTATCAAAAGTGATGCAGCCCCTTTTCACGCCCTCTCTAAAATGACGGCGCACGGTAAGCGTTTTAAAATGTGATTTATTCGAACTGCAGGCTGTCAAAAAATCAATTTGATCAGGTGATAAGGTATAATAGGGTCTGCTCTGCAACAGACCCTATTTTCAATCCCGGAGCAGACCGCTCTTGCGAACCAGCAGCAGCGTGAACAATTGCAGCGCATTTGCGACCCACTGGATGAAGGCCTGAAGAAGCCTCTCGAGCTTCTTCAGGTTGAAGCACAGCACCGCCAGCGCCACAACCGTCTGTGTCGTTTCCTTAAGCC
>NZ_JAVWUP010000185.1:0-4657 GCF_036667095.1 Gordonibacter sp.
CCCGACGCTGTCGGGGACGAGGCGATTGCGCAGGGAATTGTCTTTTGGAAAGAATCGAAGCGAAAACAATTGATGCTTCATGCGAACAGGCCGCATCGTTTTCGAGACGGCCTGTTCGGGTTATACGGCGTTTACGCTGTTGGCGGCTTTGGTACGCCAGGTGCCGCGGGGATGCCGGGAGCACCCGGAGCTGCGGGCGCTCCCGGGGCACCGGGTGCTTTGGGTGCTCCCGCAGCTCCGGGTGTGCTGGAAGCGGGAAGCTCGGATCCGCATTTTTCGCACGTATCGTTCTTGGACGGGTTGAGGGACCCGCAGGACGGGCATTTCTTCTTCGCATCGAGCGATGATGGCCTGAAGCACATATCGTCGGTCCTCCTCTTTCTTCTCGCGCCCTTCTAGACGAAGGAGCAAAGCAGTTGCTTGGGGTGGTCGGACAGTTTCTTCGAGAGCTCCTCGAGGGTTCCGAACTCAAGGCATTTGGCCTGGCAATGATGCACGCAGGAGGGAACCTTGCCCTTCTTGCGGCGCAGTAGGCACATGGTGCACTGGTCGGTGAAAGCCGGAGCGTAGGAGAGCAGCCATTTGTCGGGAGCGATCTCCCAAGGGCCTATTTCATTCACCTTGATGCCGAACTGACCTGCGGGAAGACCGTTCTCCATCTGACAGGCAACTTCGCAGGAGTGGCAGCCCGTGCACCATGCGGGATCGATCAGAATGCCGTATTCAGCCATGGTTACTCACCTTCCTTGACTTTGTAAATCTTGCAGATGTTCGTCTTGTAGTTCGCACCGAACCCGGTCTTTCCGAATTCGCCCCACGGAAGCAGCTTGTTGATGGCGACGTCATACAGATCGAAGAGATCCTCGGGGTCTTTTTCGGGCAGCCACCAGCCGTGATCGCATGCGACTATGCGCGTGCCCAGGATGGGCGTCTTCTTCACGCGTCGCTTGGCGCGTCCCAGGTGGTTCTCGACCCACACCCAGTCACCCTCGTCGACGCCGTAGCGTTCGCAAAGTTCGGGGTGAACCTGTATGGTCGGGTCGGGCGTGTAGGAGCGGTTGCGCTCGATCATGCGATGCTCGGAATGGAAGGAGTTGAATACGCGGGCGCCCGTAGTAAGAACCAGCGGATACTCTTCCATCAGGTCAGGTGTCGAACTCGGTCCGGGCGAGGGCTCCTCAAAGTACGGCAGCGGATCGTATCCCATCGACTCGTAGATGGTCGAGTAGAGCTCGAGTCTGCCGGTCGGGGTGGGGAAGCCCAGCTGCCCGTCTTCACGAAGCAGGCCCTTCTCGTGACGGTGGTACTCCAGAGGAAGGAAGATGGGGGCGACTTCCTTGAGTTCTGAGAAGGTGAACCCTGCGGGCTTCAAAAGTTCGTCGTACACTTCTTCCAGCGTTTCCCAGGGCCAGGCTTCAGGTGCGAGCCTTTTGCCAAGAAGCAGGTTGATTTCCATGTCGGACTTGCTTTCGCCAACCGGTTTGCAGGCTTGGCAGATTACCTCGCCGCGCTGGATGCCGTCGCCCAGGCGAATGCTGTCGTGCTCGGGGAACGTGTTGGCGGGAAGGAACACGTCGGCCAGCGCCATCGCCGTCGGCGTCATGAACAGATCGACAGAAACGTTGATGTCCAGCTTCTCGAACGCTTTGTGCGTACGTTCCGGGTCGGCGGCGATGCATGCCAGGACGTTGGTCTGCTGCAGCCAAGAACCGTGAATCTCGTACGGTTCGCCGCTCTCCATCGTTTCGATGAGCTCATCGGCTTGCGACATCTGGAATCCTGCTTGGAGGATGGGGTAGTTGTCCAGGCCGATGCGCTTGGCTTTTTGCTCGTCGCTGATAAGTTCTCCGCCCCAGCCGGATGCGTAGCTGAGGATGGATATCGTGGGGATGATGCCGCCCGGTACGTCGATGTTGCCCGTGACCATGAAAATGGAGGCGATGGCCTGGCTTGCGGGCAGGGATTCCTTGGTCATGTCGATCGCGAGACCCCACTGCAGAGACGCTGTTTTAGCCTTGCCGATCATGCGAGCGGCTTCGATGATATTCTCTTCGGGAATCCACGTGATCTTGGATACGCGGCTGACGGGGTATTCGGTGGCTCGCGCCTTGAGCTCCTCGAATCCGTAGCACCACTTGTCAATGAAGTCGTTGTCATAAAGGTCTTCTTCGAAGAGGATGTTGAGGATGCCCAAGGCGAGTGCTGCGTCGGTTCCGGGGCGGATGCGAAGGTGATGAGCCGAATTGCACGACAGCCAGGTGACTTTGGGGTCAATGTCGATAATCTTGGTACCACGTTTCATCATGTCGACTACCCAGTGCCCGTACCAACCTTCGTTGTTGGCGACCAAGGGGTAGTTGCCCCAGACCACGAGCACTTCGGGGACCTCGTATGCGGGGTTGTCGTAGCGGTCGGTCCACCCTTGGGAGGCGTCGGCCACCATGTACGTTCCCGTGGTCAGGGCCATTCCGGCGATGCGCGGAAGGAAGCAAGCTAGACCCGAGAGGATGCACGTGTAGTTCGGAGAACCGTAAGACCAGGCCAGACGCGTGATTGCGGGGCCGATGTCGCGTCCGGTGCCCTGCGCGAAAATTACGCTTTCGGCACCGTACTTCTCTTTTATGTCAAGGAACTTGTCGGCTACGTAGTCAAGAGCTTCCTCCCAAGACGCACGTCGCCAGGTGTCCTTGCCGCGATCCTTCGGATCTCGCATCATGGGGTAGGTGATGCGCTTTTCATGGTACGTTACTTCCTGAATATTCAGACAACGCATGCATAGGCGACCTTGGTTGAACGGGTTTTCCGGGTCGCCTTCGCATTTGACCAATTTGCCGTCTTTGTCGGTGTACAGGAGCACGCCGCAGCCAAGGTGGCATCCCGGGCCGGACCACGCGCTTCCCCTTGTGACGGTAAGACCGTCCTCCTCGTATCTCCAGGGCTTTTTGTAGTCTACGAACTTGAGGTCCGACTTTGCGAACTTCGTCATAACATCCCCTCCTCCTTTTTGGTATGTAGGACTATCAGGTACATTATTTGTACATTTTATACAACTTGATTAGTGAGTAGCAATTGATAAAGTGTTGATATCTGTTGTATATATTCATATACTATGTACATATAAAATTGAGAGTGAGGACGTGACTGCTCTTGCAGAGAATGGCCGGGGTGGCAAGGGGTGAGCCGATATGAAACTGAATCTTTATTTCGTTCAGGAGGACTTGCCTGAATTGCAGTTCGAGGGCACCCCGGTTGACCCTCCAACAGTGGCGCGGTGCCGCATCGCTCAGTTCGTCGATGACCTTCCCGGGCATCTTGACGAAGGGGTCATGTATGTTGTGAACGCATCGAGGCTGGCTCTGCATCCTCCCAAGTCCACGAAAGCCTCTTTTTTGTGCCTGGGACCCGCGCCGAAAGCGTGGAGGGATGCTGCGCTGAACCTGATGCATTCCGAAGCGGAAGTCGAACCCGTCGACGTGATGAACGCGGTTGTCCGTTTGTTCGATCGTTATCGAATGTGGGAAGAGGATCTTCATGCTCTTGTCGACCAACATATGCCTATCGACATGCTGGGCGCGCGTTCTGCGGCGATCTTTGGAAACCCCGTCATAGCGCAGGACGTTTCCTACCGCCCCTTTTTCTACGCGCTGCCTTCCGCAGGGGAGGAAACGGAGGCTTTTCGAATCTATCGCGAGGAGGTGTATGGGCAGCATGTTGGGGAGGGCGGTCTTTCCGTTCCGAGGAAAACCGCTATGGCATTCAATCAGAATTCCGATTTTGCCAAGCTAGAAAGCGCTGAAGACCCTGTTTTGTTTACCGGCGATACCTGGAGCAAGCTGTCCGTTCACTCCTTGTCTTTTCGCAGTCTTCTTTACAATTGCCGCGTGAACGGGACTTTGCTAGCTCGCGTGATCGTCGATGATATAGTGCAGCCCTTCCGTAAAAAGGATTACGTGCTGGTGAAGGTGCTTGGCGATTGCTTGACGAGAGGGTTGCAAACTGCAGGCATCGGTGATGCTGGGCAGAGCACCCGTTTCGTGCGGATTTGCCAGAGCCTGCTTTCGGGGGGAACCGTGTCGGATGACCGGATTGTTGCGGTTATGGAAAAGCTAGGGTGGCGCGACGACGATAGGTTTTTCTGTATTGTGCTCAGGGAGCGGAAGCTCGATCGCAAATTCAGCGCTATTGCGCGGGTGGCCATAGCTGTTACTGCTCATGATGATTCTCGTCAGCATTGCTTCTTCGACGGAAGGGCTCTTGTCGTGTGTGATCTGAGCGCGGGTGCGCATACGCGCGACGAAGTGATAAGCGACGTGCTGCGCAACGTGCGGGATCTTGGCGCGATCGCCTCCTTCAGCTCGTCGTTTTTCGGATTTGGAAACCTTGTGCACTTCTATCGGCAGGCTCTTGCTGTAGAGAGGGTGGGGCGTATCAAGGATGTTTCGTCGGAGGCATATCGATTCGAGGACTATGCCGTTGATTACCTTATCGCCCGATGCGAAGAAGGTTCGATGGTTGACGCTATCGTTCCAGATGGCGTGCGGAAGCTTATCGAGCTCGATAAGGAGCGGGGTACGCGCGACGCCCATCTGCTCAGAACGTTTCTAGACAATGACCGCAACATGGCGAAAACCGTTCGAGAGTTCTATATCCACCGCAA
>NZ_JAVWUP010000186.1:0-4649 GCF_036667095.1 Gordonibacter sp.
TATCTCAGTCGGTAGCCAGTCGACTCCTTCGGTGAGGGGGCGGGAGCATCCGAGACCCGCGCCCAACTTGTCGCACAGAGCCTCCGCCATTTTCAGATCCTCTTTTTCAGCAAATCCTCGTCCGGCTGCTACGACAATATCAGCCTTCGTCAAGTCCACGCCGCTCTTCTCGATAGGATTGGATGAGATGAGCTTCATGGGATTTGCCGGGGCAACCCAAGCGATGTCCTCGAAGGCGTTCGCACCGGAAGCCTCGGCGCCTTCGAACGCGCCCGCGCCCACCGTGTAGACAGCTACGTCGCCTGCAGCTTTCTGCACGCGCTCGGCCACGCCGCCGAAGTACAGACTTTTGGCACCGTTCTCGAAGGACATGACGTCGGTGATGACCGACGTGCCTGCATGGGCGGCCAGCCTGCCTGCGATCGTCCTCATATGGCAGGTCGGCTCGACCAGCACGACGGATGGCCGCTCAGCATCGAACACGGCGATCACAGTGTTGGCTCCGTCGTCTAGGATGGAGCCGGAGGGCACGGAGATATGGGCGATCTTGTCGGCGACCGCCTCAGGAGCTTCGCCGAAGGAAACGAGGACAACCTCATCGGCCATGGTGCGGGCACCGGCGGCGAGTTCCCGGGCGGCATCTACGCGTTCAGCGATAACGAGTGCTTTCATAAATATCTACTCTGCCTTTCTGTATGTATAAGGATTGACCAGGGAAACCTACAGCGAGGCCTTGAGGGCGGCGGCGAATTGCGCAATGGCACCGTCGGCCGAGACCTCGAGAATCTCCTGCTTGCGGTCGACTTGCTCGGGAGCGAGGCAGGACACCGTTTCAAGCGCGCGGACAGGTGCCGCGTCGGCACCAACCACGTGCATCGGCTTCTTGCCGGCGGCGAGGATATCTTTCATGCCAGGGATGCGGGGCAGAGCAATGTCGGGCGACACGGACACGACGGCCGGCAGCGGCACCTCTACCACCTCGACCACGTCCTCGAGTGTACGCTCGACCTCGATGGCGCCGTCCTTGGCGGTGATCTTTGTGGCGGCGTTCACCACGGGCAAGCCCAGTTTTGTGGCTAGCTGCACGTCAACTTGCTGAGAATAGTTGTCGGCGGAGCCGGCGCCACACAGAATAAGATCATACGCACCCACCTTGCCGACCAGGACCGACAGCGCCTCGGCTGTAGCGCGAGCGTCCATGTTGACATACGCGCCATCGACAGCCATAAACAACTCGTCCACGCCGCGAGCAAGCACGTTCTTCTTCAACTTGGAGTCGTCGATGGAGGCGGGACCCACCGTCATAGCGACCACTGTGGAGCCTTCGTTCGCCGCAGCCAGCTGCGCGGCGGCTTCGATGGCATTCAAGTCGTATGCGGACACGATGCCCTTGGCCTTGGAATAGTCTAACGAGCCATCAGCGGACACCTGAATATCCTGATCGTCTGGAACAATTTTGAGCGCAACAACCGTCTTCATAGGTATTTCCTCTCCTTGACTCATGTCAAATTGCTCGAAGCGATAAGTCTCGATGCAATTCACACGGTTTCAACGTCATAGAAGAGAATAAAAGCTTGCAGGCGGTTTGCCATCACACAAGTTTTAATTCATTTCGGATAACCAGCGCAAGTAGCTTATGCAATAAATGCATAATATGAAACACAATTTGCATGATCGTCAACACGCTCAATGCGGTAAACGTTTGCCCGGCAACGAAAGGGTTGCCGCAAATCTTTCTCATTGACGTTATTTGAAGGACTCTGCTTGTCGACTTTGTTCGATGGCCGTTATTTGTTCGAGGAGATAGTTGAACGCTTCGCTGTGCCTGCCTTTCTTTGCAATAAGCGTTGCGTTGATGTAGTGATTTCTGTCCGGTCTTCCTGGAAGGATTACGGTCATGTTGTTTTTAACATATCTATCGAACGCCGTATGGCCGTCATTATCCATGCGCGTGATCAAAAAGACTCCGTCTTTAGGTTTCCTCGAATAGAAATCAAGCTGATCTCGGGCAGGAACCCTTTTGATTATGGGAGAAAAACCATCTTCATTGCAAAGCTTTACAAAATCGTCAACGAGATCGTCGCTATGTCGTTGCGCGGGAACATAGAACGGTTGAGAAACGAAGTCTCGGAGTGATAACTCTTTCTTCAATAGCAAAGGAGAGGATTTTTCGATCCCGAACCCAAGTATTCCATGAAAATCAAAGATAGGAATGTGGATAAATTCTTCATCGTCCCTGTCGAGGTTATCAGTTGAAAGATACTCTTCGGAAGTTAATGAAAAACGAAATGCGATATCAACCTGATCAGAAAGAACCGCATCGCAAGGAGAGAATGATCGGTCTATGGACACGTAATCGAAGGCGACATTGGGGTATTGCGTTTCGGTGTTCTGCACCGCTTCGAAGATGCCATCGTACATGGATTCGAGGTGGAGGAGGTTCTGAATGCGGATGCATTCGGGCTTTATGTTGGATATTCCGTCAAGCTTGGAAAGCATATTATGAAAAGATGCGTTGATCTCGGAAGCGTGCTCTAATACGATTTGCCCGGCCTTCGTCAGCGTCATCTGATTGGATTTGCGATCTATGAAAAGGAGCTCTTGCCCCAATTCCTTTTCAAGCGCTTCGACGTGTCGACTCAGCGAAGGTTGGGAAACAAACAACGCTTTGGACGCTGACGTATAACTTCCATAGATGACTAGTGTCGAAAATTCCTCTAGATGACTAATTTCCACGACATCCCCCTTTAACGCTGATGCAATATTTGAATAGATCCCCAACAAAAACTATGGCATCACTTTTATCCCTTGTATCGACTTCGTTGATATTGTCATTTGTGTTATACGTACCATCTTCTCTATCCTAAACGAAGTTTGGTATTAACGGTCCGACAATCATCGATCGGACAAATTATCGAAGAATGGAGGCAGGAATGGATTTTTGCAAAACCGACGAACAGGAACTCTTACTTGAGAGTCTACATGAGGTGATGGAGCGAGGCAATTTTGATTCGTACTTCAAAGAGTGCGATAAGGAGCACCAGTATCCCGAGAAAGCTGCCAAAGATATGGTAGATGCGGGTTTTGCCTCGCTTGGCATTCCCGAAGAGCACGGTGGAACCCCTGCGGACATCCTGACACAAGTCATGGTGGTTGAGGAGGCGATGTCGCTTGGCTGGCCGTCCCTGACTTGGGTCAACCAGTCTCTCGCCGTTGACGACATGATTGCGTTCGGCAACGAGAAGCAACAGAAGGCCGTCATGGAACTCGGACTCAAGGGAATTAAGCCGTTTACCCTCGGCTTCTCCGAACCGCAGGCCGGCTCTGACAGCAATGCGATGGCGACGACAGTCACGAAGCGCGATGGAAAATTGTACGTGAACGGGTGTAAGACGTTCAACACAGGTGCCAATTGCGCTCCGTACATGCTGTGTCTCGTGCGTGACTTCGAAAATGACAAGCCCGCGCGTGACATGTCCATGTATCTCATGCCCTTGGATCGTCCTGGTGTCAAGATGGCGAAACTCGATAAGATCGGCAACAACATGATGGCCACCTACGAGGTCTATCTCGAAGACGTCGAGATGGAAGAAGACGACCTCGTAGGAGTGAAGGGTCGCGGCTTCTATCAGCTGATGAAGAACTTCGAAGTTGAGCGCCTTCTCACGTGTGCGAGCAATGTCGGAATGGCGCGCTGCGCCTACAACGACGCCATCCGCCATGCGGGCCAGCGAGAGCAGTTCGGAAAAACTATCGGAACGTTCCAGCTCATTCAAGAGAAAATCACCGATATGGCCATCAAGATCGAAAATATGCAAAACATGCTTTATAAGACGGCCTGGAAGAAAGATTCCGGCGAGTCCATCATGATTGATTCCTCGTTACTCAAAAGGTACTCTGGCCAGGCGGCTTTCCAGGTTATTGACGATGCAATGCAGATTATGGGCGGGATTGGCTACACACACGATTGTCGAATCTCTCGTTTGTGGCGCGATCAGCGTGTCTATCGAATCATGGCAGGAACGGAAGAGATCATGGTTCATACGGCGGGTCGTGCTCTTATCAAGCAGGCTCAAGACAACTAGCAAATGGCGACAGCAACAAAAACAATTGTTCGGCCCCCGTTGCTGTCGCTTTATTTGAAAACGTGCTGCCATACAGTCGAGATGCGGTTCTGCTGAAAGGGAATTCGATGTTACCGATTGATCTGTTGGCTAATTCTGCGAAAAAATACGGCAATAAAGTCGCTGTCTCGTACGCAGGGCGCAGTTTCACCTACGGAGAGCTCTACCACCGGGTTTTGTTGCTTGCAGAAGCCATGCGAGACAAAGCGCACGTACGTCCCGGCGATCATGTTGCGCTATGGCTTCAAAATTGCAACGAGTTTATCGAGATTGTATTCGCAGCTTTTTCGATCGGGGCCATTCCAGAGTTTTGCAATGTACGGTGGTCTTCAGAGGTATTCGATGCGATTATGAGCCGTTCGAATGCAAAACTGATTTTTGCGCACGCATCGAGCATCCAAACGTCAAACGTGCGAAACTCCAGCAACGATCGACTACCTATAATATCTGTTGGGAATGCTCTCGAAAACGTGCAAACCTATGACGATTTCATTAGCGACGCAACGGAAATCACCAGTTTCGAGA
>NZ_JAVWUP010000187.1:0-4530 GCF_036667095.1 Gordonibacter sp.
GCCTACCTACATCCTCAGCCGATTCCCCCTGAACACGCACCCGCACCGCCTGAGTGCCGTCCAGGCTGAACACGCCTGCGTCAAGTTTCACCACATCGCCCGCGCAGTCGGCTATGGCACCGATAGGCGTCTGACACCCGCCCTCCAGGCAAGCCTGAAAGGTTCGCTCCGCCCGCGCTGCGCGCTCACTGGGAACATGATTCACAGCGCTCAGGACCTCTTCGACGTCGCTCCTGCCAACAAGGCATTCGACGGCGATGATGCCCTGCCCAGGCGCAGGAAGCATCGAATCGTAGGGCAGCAGGCTCGAAATACGATCGGACCAGCCCAGCCTCAGCACCCCGGCAGCGGCCAACACGATGCCTGCCATGCGGTCGTCTTCCTGCAGCTTGCGCCAACGGGTGTTCAAGTTGCCGCGGATATCGACGCACACCAGGTCGGGACGCATTCGCCTCAACTGGGCCGCCCTGCGCAAACTCGATGTGCCGATGCAGGCGTTTTCCGGCAGATCGGCGAATGCGATGCCGCCCTTCCCCAAAAACGCATCATGCGCGTCGGCGCGCTCGCAGTAAGCGCCCACGGCCAATCCCTCGGGCAATTCCGTCGGCAGATCCTTCAGGCTATGGACGGCAATGTCGATGCGCCGCTCGTACAGATCTTGCTCGATCTCAGCGGTGAAGAAGCCTTTGTCTGCCACCGAGGGCAGAGGCACGTCAAGTTTCTTGTCACCCTGCGTATCGAGAGGCACCAGCTCGACCCGCATAGCGGGGTAGCACTCTTGGAGACGGCTTTGAACCCAACGGGCCTGCCACATGGCAAGCTCGCTCTTGCGTGTTCCGATCCTTACAGCATCCATCACATAGCCTGCCTTTCCCGAGTGGATCCAACGGCATCCCTGCCCCGAGAAGCTTCTTCCAACTCGAGGCCGAACAGCTCCTGCAGCGCAACGGCGTAGTCGAACGCCTGCGTCGTACCCACTCGCGCATGCAGTGACTCGATAGGGTTGCGCACAAGCTGGTTGGTGATCGTCGTGGCCAGCACGCTCACCGTATGGATCTGGGACGGCGTCAGGTTGGGCAGCTTCTCAAGCGCCGCCTCGAGCCGCGATTCCTTCACATCGTCGGCATATTTCCTGAACGCCGCAATGACGGGAACTAGCTGCAGCGATTGCATCCATGTGCGGAAATCGACCACTTCGTCTTCGATCATCCGCTGCACGACCTTCGCGGCCAGGGCGCGCTCGGCGCGGTTGCGGTCGATCACGTCACGAAGCTCGCTGATGTTGTGGACACTCACGCCTTCTACGTCTGCGACGGCGGGATCGATGTCGCGCGGCATGGCCATGTCCACGAACACCATGGGGCGATCCGGCCGAAGCGCCATCGCGCGGTCGACCATCGCACGATCGACCATGAACCGCTTCGAGGACGTTGCGGAAAAAACCATGTCGGCCTTCTGCAGACACGTGTCGAGGGCATCGAGCGCATAGGCTTCAAACCCATGCTCATCCGCCAGGACGCTCGCCTTCTCAAACGAGCGGTTCGCCACCATGACCACCGGGAAGTCGTAGGCCACCAGGTATTTCATCGTCAGCTCGCACACTTCGCCCGCACCAAGGATCAACACCTGCTTATCGACGGGACTGCCGAACTCCTTCACGGCGAGATCGACGGCAATGCGCCCGACGGAGACAGGGTGTCGCCCCAGCGAGGTGTCCGTCCGAACCTTCTTACCCAGGTGAAGCGCTCGCTGAAACCACACGTTCATCAACTTGTCAGTGGATTCCGCTTCGCCGGCGGCGTTATAAGCGCGCGAAACTTGGCCTAGGATCTCCGCTTCGCCTACGATCAGCGAGTCGAGCCCTGTCGCAACGTCGAACAGATGCTGTATGGCCATGTCGTCGGCGTAGGAGTACACGAAGTCGTCGAGCGAGGCCCGCGACGCGTCGGTGCAAGTGGCATAGCGCGATGCCAGATAGCTGCGAATGGCGTTCAATCCAGCATCGACATCGTCGCACGTGGCGTAGTATTCCAGCCGATTGCACGTGCTCAGAATGACCATGCCGCGCGCGCCTATAGCCGCTCGCAGCTTCTGATTGCTGCCTTTGAGCTGGGAATGGTGTACGCTCAACTTTTCCAGTAATTCAACCGGCGTTCCCTTAATATTCAAACCCACGACAATACAATGCACAACCGGCTCCTTGACCTAGGGGAACACGACCACGGGCGAGGGCGGCACGCTTGCGCAGCGCCTTCCATCGCCCGTAAGGCAATCCTTTAATCTTCCAAGAACTCCAAATAAGGCTTGTCCATGCTGGCCAGCCCGTTGACCATGAGATCTACCAATCCGCCGTACTGCACGTTATAGGTAGCCGTGGTCTTGTACACCTTCAACAAGTCACGAATGGTTCCCTTGCAGTTCGAGCAGGGAGCACACACGTACTTCACCACGTTGGGGTTCGAGAACTCGTCACCGAACGCGTTGATGATCTGCTCGAACTTCTTGCGGGCGCTCACCTTGTCGCGGAAGTCACCGAAATTGTACGAATTCATGATGGCGAACCCACTTCCGCCGCCGCAGCAGAAGTTGTCCACACCGTGAGGCGTCATCTCGCGGAACTGCGGCGCTATGACCTTCAGGATGTCGCGCTGCGGCTGCACGATGCCCATCTGGCGCACCACGTTGCACGGATCATGCAGCGTGACGGGGAAGTCGTTCTTCTTCGGATCGAACTTCAGTTTGCCCGTTTTCACCAGATCCGCCATCATGGGAAGGAAGCTCTCGACCGGAACGCGGTCCTCACTTGCCGCCATGCGGTCGGCGCTCACGGCGATGGCCTTGTGAGCGTGCCCGCACTCTCCCACCATGATGCGTCTCACGCCCAGCTTCTTCGCAACCTCGAACTGAGCGAGCGCGATCTTCTTGGTCTGAACGTCGTCGTACCACGCGCCGTAGTTCACGCCGTCGTACCCCATAAGCTCCGAGCTGAGTGTCCAGTCGACACCCGCCTCGTCAAGCAGAATGGCGAACGCCGCCGGGTTCTCCGGCCAGGCGATGAACTCGCCAGCATTATGCAGCAGCAGCACGTCGGCACCCTGTTTGTCGATGGGGAACTTTATCTTGCGGCCCGTGCGCTCCTCGATGTCCTCCTCGATGAACTCAATCGTATCGAGCAGCGCCAGACGGGTCAGGCCCGTCGTCGAACCCACTTTGAGCTGCAGTTCAGTGCCCTTCGCATGAACGGGCGTAGGCGCAATACCCAGCTCCTGGCTGAACAGCTTGCGGATCTCGCGTGCCACCAAGCCATTGTCCAGGCCCATGGGGCATGTCTGCGCGCAGCGGCGACACAGATTGCAGCGATAGGCAAGCTCACCCAATCGCGCGATGCTCTCCCAGTTCACCTCCACGTCGGCGCCCACGATGCCGCCGAGCAGCTTACCGCTGGGCGTAAAGTACTTCTTGTACATGCGGCGCAGCACGTCAGCGCGGTAGCTGGGACGGTATATCTCGTCGCCATTGCTTCCCTGGTATATATGGCACGCCTCGGAACACGTGTTGCACTTGGCGCAGAACTCCATCGTCAGCTTGAGCGGCTGAAGTGCGTTCTTGTTCGCATCCTGAAACAGCTTCTCAAGCCCCGCCAGAAACTTGCGAACGAATTCGTCTTCCTCCTCCTTGGTTTCCGGGCGCTTGAGCGTATCGAGCGCGATGAAGCCGTCGAGCGAGGCGCAACGGGTTTTGGCCCATTCTTCTTTGGGCACCTTGAAGGCAGGCTCCAACCCATTCGTGTCGTAAGGGGCGGGCAACGCAGCCAGATCGTCAACGGGCGAAAGCACATCGACATCTTCGGCGATAGCGCTCGCCCTCAGGTTTTTCGTGGAAACAGACATGTATCAGCCCTCCGATTCATCCGACGAGACGGGACGAGTATGCGGCGCAGACCACTGAGACGTCGCCGGCTGCGCAGCGGAGGCACGAACGTCCCGATCGACCTTGCTTCCAGGTGTGTTCGGCGCGTTGTCCCACAGCACCGACCTGAACGAGAAGAATTTACCTGCGTAATGCCCCATTTTGCTCAGGGGGATATAAAGCAGCATGATGCCTAGAAGAACCAGGTGGGCGGCAACCGCGAACGGCATTTGCTCAAATCCGAGCGTCAAAACACCGTGCGCCAGCACGATGGGATTCACATACGCGGTCCATACATACACACCCGAAGTGAGTACCAGAAGAACGAGTACCAGATTGAAATATTCAGCAAACGTGGTGTATACCTGCAACGCCTTGTTAGTCAGACGGCGGTACAACAACATGAGCGCTCCCGCCAGAGAAAAGGCGAAACCGACGATACCGACGATATCAACGAAGATTACGAGCGGAGCAGGATGCCAGAATGCGGCGATCACCAGAAGAACCGACCAGCCGAACATAATATAAATTCCCGCATGGAACAAAAACGAGGGCGTCCACAAGGAGCGCTGGTAAATGAAGAGTTTCCTGATGAAGAGCATTTCCTTCATCACGTCTTTC
>NZ_JAVWUP010000188.1:0-4198 GCF_036667095.1 Gordonibacter sp.
CGCCAGCCGTCCAATCCACAGCAGTCGAAGGAGTCATAACCCCCGGATAATCAAGGTTCGGAATTTGGAAGCCACCAAAAAGCAGCTGAATGCGTTTGCAGAATATCCCAACAATAGCTGCAAGAGCAGCGACAACGATAAGCGGATTGGAACGTAGTTTTGGAGTAAATGCAACCAACGCGGTAAACGCACAAAGAATAATCTCTGCCCAGAAGAAGGGGGCAAGGGGGCCAGTTGTAAGCATCGCCACCACCTCGACACCATCACCGCCCGGGAAGCCCTCAGTTAAAAGATCGCAACCAAAAAAATATAGATCGACAACCACAAATACCCCGAGCAACTTCATCATTTTGATAACGTTCTCCTGAGCAAGCTTAAGGTAGCCGGCCTTGCATAAGGCAATCACAACCACCAACACAAGCGCCACGCCGCACACCAATGCCGAAGAGACAAACCACGGAGCAAGGAGCGCCGTGTTCCACATCTCAAGCACCGCTTGTAAGCCAAAAATCCACGCTGTTACTGAGTGCACGAGAACAGCGCACACGAGCGCAACAACAGAGATAATGCGCAGAGAAATCGCCTTACCTTGACCCTTTTCAAAACGCAACGTCGCCCATAAGTAAACGACAGACAAAATTAGATACGCCGACAACACGATAATATCCCACATGAGCGGCGAGGAAAGATTCGAATACGCAAACAATTCCCAAATACGCAGAGGTTGACCGAGATCGATAATCACAAAACAAATGGCGAGTATCGTACAGCAGATTGATGTCCATACGGCAATTTTCGAGATACCGCCGAAGCCCTTGATGCCAAAAGCACGCGGTACTGAACTAATGATGAGCCCGCCCGCAGACAAGCCCACGAAGAACATAAAACTCGTAATATAGAGCCCCCACGAGTCGAGATTACGCATATTGGTAAGAACAAGGCCCGCCGAAAGTTGCCAAACCCACAGTCCAACACCAACAAGGGTAACGACAGCCGCAACAACAATACCAATATTGACCCCCTTACCGCCGAAGAGAGCAGCAGGAGCCTTGACGGACTCGGCCGTCGAAATGTTTTCAGACATCATGATTCTCCTTTCAGCCTAAACAAGGTAATAAACGGAGGGTTTTGTACCCTCACTCGGAAGAAGCTGCTTGTATTCACGCGATTGAATGAGCTTAGATACTTCGGAAGCGGGATCATCCAGATCACCCCAGAAGCGAGCGATACCACGGCAAATATCAACACAGGCCGGCCGGTCACCACGAGCTACTCGGTGATAGCACATGGTGCACTTCTCAACCACATGCTTCTGATGAACAGCGACATCGGCGTCTCCCACAGCAAAGCTAAGAGAGTACTTCGGCTCTTCCCAATTAAAGGAACGAACGCCCGTGTAGGGGCAAGCAGCCATACACATACGGCAGCCAATACATTTGTCGTAATCTTGACGCACGATACCTGTCTCGACATCCTTATAAGTAGCGCCCACCGGACACACCTTCACACAGGCAGGGTTCTCGCAGTGCTGGCATGCCAGCGTAATAAAACTCATCGAAAGATTGTCCGGGAAAATACCCGCAGGGGTGAGCTCAGCCTCTCCACCATCGGTAAGCGACCGAGTCCACCAGGTGCCATCAGGAAGGTTGTTTTCAACTTTGCAAGTCATCGAGCAATTATTGCATCCGACGCAGCGTTTAGTATCAACTACCATTGCATAATGCGTCATTAGTGCTCGCCTCCTTCATATTTTTCCACTTCACACAAATAGTCGTAGAACGAGCTATTTCCTGTCAGATCGCTACAAGCAAGCGTCAAGTCTTGGTGGTGCCCCGAAACATAGTCTTTCTCCTGTGGCCCATGAGGAAGTACGATAGAATCGTAGCGCAGCCCCTCGGTTAAGACAGCTTTAAGAACCACATGACCACGATCGTTGTAAACGCGCACCGTATCACCCTGCTCGATGCCTCGATCAGCAGCCGCCTTCTTGTTTATCATTGCATAGGGCTCGCCCCAAATTTCACGAATCCACGGGATGTTGTTATACATAGAATGCCCTGTATAGTTGCTATGCTCGCTATTTCCGAAGAGCGGATACTTATCCCTCAAAGGGTTGGCCTGGTAGGCCTCTTCGGCATGTTCATACCAAGGAATGAGCTCCGTTGGGGCAATTTTGGTAACCCCAACATCACGCGGAATAATCATCGGAAGATAAAATTGAACACGCCCAGTCGCATTGAATTCCGCACCGATCTGAGGAGTGTCACCAAAATCAGCAATAATACCTTCACGAACGAAGTCATCATAAGTGCGCCCTGTTGCTTTATTTTCCTTATTATCTAACAGCGTATGCAAATACTCTTCATCAGTCTTGTCGTACAGTTCCGAGAAGCCCATCTTATCAGCAAGCATCCGGTATACATCCATGTCTGACTTACATTCACCAGCGGGCTCAACAGCTTTCTGCATGACAAAATCGATCTCAAGGGAGCCGGCTGCCATCTTGTCCATCTCCTCATAAGCTAAGCATATCGGCAGGACAACATCCGAGTAGCGAGCCGTATCAGACATAAAAGAATCAGCAGTAACTATAAAGTCGACTTTTTTTGTTGCATTAAGGAAAGCTTGACGACCCGATTCGCTTGCAAATGGATTTGCATTAGTTATGTACAGACACTTGATAGGGTAATCTTTCCCAGCAAGCTTCCCCGTATCAAGAACTTCTGGCAGGCGCATTGAACAGACCTTCGAAACGGGCTTTGCTGTTGCTGGAATCATGTCAGTCATGGTAAGTTTCGTTTTTGCGACTCCCGCATGACTCTTCGAAAGATACACTGACCCACCAGGACAGTTCATGTTCCCCGTTAAACTCGCAAGATACACCAGGTTTTTGTAGTTATGTCGAGAATTAACGTGGTGGCAGATACCCTGCGCCGTCACAACCGTCGCGGGCTTATTGGTTGCATAAAGATGGGCGAGTGTTTCAATCTGCTCGACAGTCAAGTCGCACTCTTTAGATGCCATTTCTACTGTAAATTGCTTTGTCTGTTCTTTTACGTAGTCAAAAACAGTGCGAAGTTTGATACCCTCATACTCATAAGTACCTAAAATGGCAGGGTTTTTAACTTGCTTTGACGATCCAAAGGTTTGAGTCGACGTATCATAAACAACCTCAGGATCAATAATCGTCGGCATGCCTGTGTATGGGTTAATAGGACCAACAATCGGCTCAACCCCCATATCTGAAAGCTTAAAGTAACTACCATTTTCCTTTAAAAGAAGAGGAGCTACTGATTTATTGGCCAGAAAATCATTATCGATAAGATTATTGTCGATAATGTAGTTACACATCGCCAACATTAGAGCCCCGTCGGTACCAGCACGAATAGGCAAAAATGTATCGGACGCAGCCGCCGTTATGGTGAATCGAGGATCAATCGTCACGATGGACGCGCCTTTATCCCTCGCATCACACACATAGGGCCAGGCATCGCGAACACTTTCGCTGATGTTCGCCCCCCACATAAGAAGCGTTTTGGCGTTCGCATAATCCGAAGTCGTATTCATACCATGCTGCAAAACATAGAATCCCATATAAACTTGAGCTTGATCACCGCCAGGAATAACGGCCGTTGCTCCCAGATGATTCACGAGGCGATTATATCCAACACCATATGTTTGGTAGTACGCCCCATTAAGCCAACCGTCCGACCCATACGAATGCCAAATTCCCAGCGAGTGCGGCCCATATTCATCAATAGTTGCCTGAAACTTTTCAGCAATCTCGGAAATAGCTTCGTCCCATGATATGCGTTCCCAGTTCCCGCTACCACGTTCACCAGCTTGGCGCATTGGATACAAAATGCGATTAGCCGCATACAGGCGCTGCGGGTTCGTTTGCCCCTTAACACAGCCCATTCGGCACCGCTCGAGCCCCTCAGGCACATCATAGGGGCGTGTCTGCACTAGTTTCCCATTACGCACCTTACCAACCAAGGCACATTTTCCGCCACAGTTGCCGCGACAGGTGTTTACAAAAGTCTCTTCACCGGTACTCAAGGTTTGCATACCTCGTGTTTCGAGAGCAGCAGCCTCTCCCACCAACCCAAGACTATTTCCCGCAACGGCAGAACCAGCAACAACTCCGGTTGTTTTGAGAAAACCCCTACGCGTAAGTCCCTGCTTTAAGTTTTTTACT
>NZ_JAVWUP010000188.1:4208-4530 GCF_036667095.1 Gordonibacter sp.
ATTTCTCCCCCTATTCTTTTTAAGAGAAAGCTATAAGAAATAAAACTTGGCGTAGCTGGCAAACTAATTGCCATGCGCAAGTCCCTATTTCCCTTCAAAATCAGATCGGCCGATCCTCTGTGTCATAGTCTGCCATACGCTGCGCCCACTAGCAAGTGGCAACTATGACAAAGTATGACAAAGTATTATCCTATTTTTGAGATAATGCTTGATGAACTGGTGTTTTGTATAATGATGCAGACACTTAGGCTGGAGTAAACTGTCAAAGAAGGTCGTCTTTGCAGTGGGATATCGGATAAAGCTCATCAAAACATTCGATATT
>NZ_JAVWUP010000189.1:0-1226 GCF_036667095.1 Gordonibacter sp.
ACCCTAGCCCGCGCAACAATCGCTGGCTGGTGCGCAACCCCTGGTTCCAACAAGGGGGCGTCACATTAAACGGGCACAGATATACGGTAAGGGTGTCAGGTGTCGAAAAACACCTGTTTTTCGTACACTACGGCCAATGCGTGGCCTACGATTTTGCGGTCGTTCTACAACACGCTGAACACCGGTATGGACCGCCCCGGGATTGCCCGAGGCCGCAACTCCTGAGAGTGAGGGTCTACGATGAGCAAGACGACGAACAAGTTTGCCCCTGATGCGCGAAGTTCTACCACAAGCGCCGTCAGGTAAGCCAAGAGGAGGCGGAAGGTGGCCGGGTGATGGTGATGCTGAGCCGCATGGCAAATAGCAAAAATCCCGCCAGAGTTTGACGATCTGGCCATTGAGCGAAGCGAACCGTCAGCACGTGGGGATCTAGAACTGGATGCTGAACGTATCAAAAGGCTCGGTACTCTCGACGATGGGCTGTCGAACGTATCTTCGCATGGCTTGGCCTATGCCGCCGCATCGCGAAGGACCGGGAAACCACTATTGCACCATCAAACGCATCGGCGACCATCGCATCCATCCGCATGCTCACCCGCAGAGCTGCGAGGTATTGCTACACCTTAGGACCTTCCGAATCAGGCATTTATGTTGTGCAGCCGGCCGACCGGCTCAATCCTCGTTAAACGCATCAATGATCCCACTAGCCGCCAGTCGCTCAACCTCGCGACCGATGGCCGCTACAAGTAATTTGCCTGCGTCGCTCAAACCTTCGCGGTAAATGATGCCCGCGCGGCGCGGCGGGGCCGGAAGCGGTATCGGGATGAGGCGAAGCAGCCCTCTTTCCAGGTCGCCCGCAACAAGGACCTTCGGCATCGCCGAGATGAAATTTCCCGTTAGCAACAACTCGCGCATGAACCCGACCGATGTCGACCGAATGGACACATCTAGGTCTACCTGCATGGCGGAGAGCGCGGTACGCACGTCGTGTTCGACGCGAGTACTCACGGCCGGAGAGACGACGTGAAAGCGCCGCACGTCCTCTGCAGTCACGCCATCGAGTTCGAACAGGGGATGGTCGCTGCGGGCTATGAGACCGACGGGCTCGCTATAGAGTGCGCGCCGGATCAGGCCATCGGGTGCATCCGGCTCGTAGAGGCGGCCCACCACGACGTCGATCTCGCCCGAATGCAGGGCGGGCAGCAATTGCGTCGTCAGACCTTCGA
>NZ_JAVWUP010000189.1:1250-1928 GCF_036667095.1 Gordonibacter sp.
GCCTCGGTCGGTCGCGTCTGAAATCACCGTCGGCAAAAGTCCGTGCGCCGCGACAGGCAGCGCGCCGACGCGGATCGTTCGCTTGTGTTCCTCGAACAGCTCTCCGAGGTCGGCCTCGATCTGGCGCATGCCGCCCAGGAGACGCTGGGCGCCTCTTGCCAGCAGGCGTCCGACAGCGTTCGGTTGCACGCCCCGGGGATGCCGCTCAAACAGTTCGCAGCCGACGATATCTTCGACTTCCTGCAAGGTTCGGCTGAGACCGGGCTGACTGACGCCGAGCGCCTTTGAGGCCCGCAGAAGGCTCTTGTGCTGGTCAAGAGCCTCAATCACGCGCAAATGCCGGATCTTCAATCGTTGTTCGAGGTAGCGCGCCATGCCGCCATCCTAGCGTGCGCTGCCCTACCTTGAAAAGGGCATCGCGGGCCGCGTCAGTTCAGGTGGCGTGCGGCACTGCTCGGGTCTGCATGAACTCTTCGAGCGTCTCGCCGCGCATGATGGCATAGACTTCGAGGTTCGTCCGCCGCACTACGCGTGCCCATTTCTCGAGAACGAAGAAGTTGACGCCATACTGGACGATGCCCAGCCAGTCACGCGCGCGCACGAGTGCCTTCTCCTCGTCCGAAAGGGAGGCTACCGTCATCGCAGCCTCCTCGTCGTCGAGGACGGCTTGGCGATACT
>NZ_JAVWUP010000189.1:1938-4239 GCF_036667095.1 Gordonibacter sp.
ATCGAAGACGTACGTGCCGGTGAGTTCTTCGATACCGACGGTCTGCGGGTTCTGGGTGAACATCGGTCAGGCCTCCACGCTGGTGCTTGCTGCGGAAGGCTGCGCGCGCTCACCTGCCTCCTCATAGACCACGACGGTCATCGCCGTGGTGGTCATCAGATAGTAGTTACGGTGGATTTCGGTCAGACGATCGGGCAGGGCGCCGCGCATTGCCAGCCACATGATCTGCTCAACGCTTTCGGCGCCGCCGAGGCGCACGTAATCCGCGTGGCGCAAGTGGAGCAGCTTTTCCGGCGTGTCGCAAAGCTGCTCGAGAAATTCCATATCCCAATCAGTGTCGTTGTAGCCGGCTCGCTCCCCATGAATCTGGTGCGAAAGCCCGCCGGTGCCGACCACCACGACCGAAAGGTCCTCTGGATAGCTTTCAATGGCGCGGCGCACTGCCTGGCCCAGGCGATAGCAGCGCCGGCCGGTGGGCAGCGGGTACTGCAGGACATTGACCGCGATGGGGACGACGACCCCCGGCCAGTCCGGCTCGTGGGGCCACATGAGCGGAAGCGGTGATGCAATTCCATGATCGATGGGCTTGTTCTGGAAGAACGCAAGGTCGAATTCGTCGTTGACCAGCGATTCTCCGATATGCGCCTGGAAGTCTACGTTCCCGCGAATTTGCGGCAGATCGCGCAGACCCGCGCCCTCATCGGCTATGGGGAAGCGGTCCCCGATGCCCAACGCGAAGGTGGGGTAAAGGTCGAAGAACATCGTGCTGGCATGATCATTGTAGAAGAATAGCAACACGTCCGGCTTCTTCTCTGCAAGCCATTCGGCGACCGGTTTGTAGCCGTCGAACAAAGGTGCCCAGACGGGATCCGCCTGGCGTCCCTTGTCGTAGGCGACGCCGATCGTCGGGACGTGAGAGGTTCCGATGCCACCGATTATCCGTGCCATTTCGTTCAATCCTGTTGGGGCGGCTGCGCTTGGCAGCGGCCATGTCATGCTGTCCGGCCGCTTTACTCAGCCGAATGCGAGGGAGCCGGCGCGGCTCTGAAACTTCCATGCGCCGTCATCGTCGCGGCGGAAGGTGTCATCGAAGTCACCGAGGAGCACTTGCGCGCCTTTTTCGCCGGAATAGAGGACGACGTAGCTTCTGGCGCACGCAGCGTTTTCGTCCAAGACCTCGACCACTATGTTCGTCATGACGTGGCGCGTGATCCGTTTGGGACGGTCGCGAAAGAACGCGCGGATATCCTCCCGGCCCGTGACGGGATTGGTCGGGTCTGTCGGCCGGGCAAAGCTGCCCTCGCTCACGAACATTTCGGCGAGGGCATCGTGGTCGTGGGCGTCGTTAAGCTGCGCAAAGCGCTTGATCAGGCGCTCGCAGGCATGTTCGATGCCGAAACGGGCGGCATCATTCATGCGCGTGCTCCTTCGATAGGGGGGTCAGCATCCACTCCGAGAGCGCTTGCGAAACTGCTTCAGGCGCTTCGAGCGGGGCCATGTGGCCGCTGCCAGCGAAGACGACATAAGTCGCCTGCGGCACGACATCAACGATGTCGAGGTGCTGGGCCGGCGGGCTCCATGCGTCCAGTTCCCCCACGCCGACGAGTACCGGACAGCGCAGCAGCGGCAAGACCTGCCGCGCGTCCGGGCGCGTGAGCAGGGCCGTAATCTGAGCCTGATGAATCGCGGGGTTCATTCGCTCGACCATAGCATAGAGATCCGAGCGCAGCGAAGGGTCGGCGTCAAGAGCTCCGGGCGCGACCATCGGAGGCAGCCAGGCGTCCGCCGCTGCTCTCATTCCTTCACGCTGCCCAAGCTCAACCAAGTGCGCTCGCTTCTCCGGTTCGCCCGCGCGCATCGGATGGATGCCGGTGTCCAATAAGGCCAGACGCTCTACGCGTTCGGGAGCCATCCGCGCCATCTCCATGGCGACACGCGCGCCCATCGAGTGACCGGCGACGGAAAGCTGCGCCGATGTTTTGTTTAGCACCGAGGCAGCCATGGCCTCAATCGATGCGAAACGGGTGAGGTCAGGTATGAGGATATCGTATCGTTCGCCCAGAGCTGCCACCTGATGCTTCCAGATAATGGCATCACAAAGCAGTCCGGGTATTAGAACGAGCGTCTCGGCCAAAGCAGCATCCTCTCGCGGTGAGTTTGTTTCGCCACGCCTAACTCGCTGCGGATGGAATGTCTTATACCTCTCTGCTCGTTTGATATGCCAAAAATGCAATCCGAGATATTTGGCTGGGTTATATCGAACGCGCGCAAAAGCATACGCCCCGCATCTCTCTCCCTGAT
>NZ_JAVWUP010000189.1:4249-4517 GCF_036667095.1 Gordonibacter sp.
CACAATCCCCCGGCCCCGACGTGCGGAAAAGCGACATCGAAATCCGCGCGCGCGCTCGGGATGGCTTCTTGTCGACCTCTTCTCCCGATCCTCGCGCGTTGATCGCGCGTGAGCCTATGCACTCCCGTCAGATCCTCGCTGTGGCGCTTGCCGCGGCGCTCAATGCGCTTGACGGGTTCGATGTGCTGTCGATCAGCTTCGCGGCACCCGGAATCGCGAGAGAGTGGGGTATCGATCGCGCCGCCTTGGGCGCGGTGCTATCGATGGA
>NZ_JAVWUP010000190.1:0-4474 GCF_036667095.1 Gordonibacter sp.
CACTTTGCTTGGATACTGGGTTGAAGAGACGCTCGGTAACCAAAAGCAGCACAATGGCATTGGTATCAAAGTGAATCGTGCAGCTCGAATTGGTTCGCGCGCGCCTGTTGTCGAGGGTGTCACGGGTTGGATCAGAAGCGCCACCCGAGCCCCTGATAAGCCCGGCGGATCCTTAACTTTTCTACAGAAGAAGCAAAATCACAAGGAATCAATGAGCACGGCAAAGAGACGCCCGAAAACGGACGTCTCTTTGTGAAAAAGTGGGGTTTATCGATGCGGATTGCTACTTGGCGGAAAGCCCTTCGCGGATGTCTTCAAGGGCGGCGGCAAGCAGCTCTAGGTACCCTTTCCAAAATTCGATGGCGCACCGTTCTTCGACCTGTTTTTGGAATCGGAAGAACCACGATAAGATGAAGCGGTCTTCGAAGTCGACGATGCGCTTTGCAAGCTCGTCAGTACCTTCTTCAGCGAACCTTTTGACGAGATGAGCCATAAACTCAAGTTCAACGCCGATATAGTCGAGCCTGTTTAGATGGTTACCGCTGACTCCAAGGCCTTCTTCGACATAGAGCGAATTGATGGCGAGCATCAGCTCTACGCCCGTTCCGTCGTCAGCCAGCCACGCGCCCGCATAGGGCGGTCGCGGACCGTGGGCTGGGTTCATGCCGCGAAACGCCAAGGTCCAGTCGACTGCGAGATCCTGAACAAGCTCCTCGATCGAATCTTTGGCATGCTTTGTCAGATAGGCTTTCATGCGCGCACAGCCGGGGGCCTCGCTGTCAAGGGCGCTCACTGTTTTCACCAGTGAGGGCACCCATGTTTTGTCGGGTACCACGTTTACAATCTGCGCCAACATGACCAGCATGTCAGACGCTTCGCCCCAGGACACGGCCCGTGCCCTGCTTTCTTTGAACTGTTCTGTGTTCATGGTCTTACTCATGGTTATAACTCCTTGCTGTTAGCGTACGTCGCCCTTGAAAATGAAATCGCGGATGACGATGAAGGCGAGCACGGCTAGAGCCAAAGCACCGACGGTGATGCATACTTCGATGAGGCTTGGCACATACAGCATGGTATCGAAGGATTCGGCAACAGAGCCGATATGGTGGTAGGCTAGACCCGTTTCGGCCTCGCCGGCCAGCACAAACCAAAGCTTATGGCACGCCAATCCCACAAAGGTACAAATTGCTGCAGGAATCACGTGATTGGTCTTCACGATCAGGAACAGGGGCACAACAATGCCCACCACGATCTGAATCCAGAAATAGGGCGCGAAAGGTCCCGTCACGATGGCCATCATCATACCGCGAGAAAGATCGGTGCCGGAAATAAGGCCGGTAACGACCTCGGCCAACACGATGGCGCTCACTGCCAGCAGCCCCGCTATGAACAGGTTTTTGTGGCGAGGTGCGATGGCCGCCAGAAGTGCTGTGCCACCCGTAAAAGCGGCCACCAGAAAGGATGCCACGCTCATGCCGGAAGCCCACAGCGCATGGGACGTGTTGTTGGCCATCATGATGCCTTCAATAACAATAACGGTCAAAGCGGTAATCATGGCAATGGTGCCGATAAGCTTGTTGCTCGACCCTTTTGCCAACATCACCAGATAGACGATGCCGACGATGACGCAAAACAGAACCGCCCAGAAATCCAACACCGTAAACGAGGTGAGGTTGAGCGACGTGATAAGACTAAAAAATGCGCAGGGGTTTCCCAAATCCATGATGATCAGGATGCCGGCGGCGGCCATGGCTGGGGCAGCGAACATCATCGCGAGCTTGCGTTCGCCCCGGTCCATGACAGAACCTTTAAACTCGGCGAAACCACACAGAGCCATCAGGCCAGCCGCGCAGGCCATCATGGCATAAAATATGGCGACGGAAAATCCCCAAATATAGGTGTCGGTTAAAGCGGTTATTTGCATGCCTTGGGTTACTTGCATAATCCACGCGCCAAGGCCTACGCATGTGAGCACGGCCGCAACAATCAACGGTACCCTGCTTTGTTTGCTAGCTTCGTTGGTCATGATCCCTCCTTAGCGAGGAAGATAGTAGACGTTTGGTTCGGTACGCTGATCGGGGCGCGGCACGTAGGCGCCACTCACGAGGTGCTGTTGCATTTCGTTGGTGTCCATGTCGCCGAATATACGCGCTTGCGTCGGGCAGGCCTGTGCGCAAGCTGGCAGCGGATTGCCCTCGTCGATGCGGTCGGCGCAGAAAATGCACTTAGTAACCGTACCCTTCTTAAACTTGCCCGTGTAGGCCTGTTCGTAGGGATTGGCTTCTTTCAGCTCGGGGAAGTACGTGGCTTTATCGCCGAAGTTGAAGGTGCGGGCTCCGTAAGGGCAGGCGGCGATGCAGTAGCGACAGCCGATGCACTTATCGGTGTCAACCATGACAATGCCGTCTTCGCGCTTGTATGTGGCGCCGGTCGGGCACACGTTTACGCACACGGCGTTTTCGCAGTGGTTGCACAGCGTGGGCATATGCTTGCGGTACGCCTTGGGATATTCGCCTTCTTCAGTCGTGGTAACTTTGCACCAGAAGGTACCTTGCGGGGTAGCGTTTTTCTGCTTGCAGGCAACGGTGCATGCGTTGCAGCCTATGCAGCGCTCGAGGTCGATGACCATTCCATAACGCATGGCTTATTCCGCCTTTCTGATTTTGACGCGGGTAGAAATGGAAATAGAGCCGCTGACGGTAAAGTAGTTGCCGCCCTGGGCGCTAAGCAGTTGGTTGTAGGTCGTGCCGCGCCGCGATGCCGGGTTCAAAAACTTGGACACATGGCCGCCTTGCGCAGGGAAACCGAGGCAATCTTCGCGGATCAGGCCAGTCACCTTAATCGTGCCTTCGGCCGTGCCGCCAAACTGGGATTCAACGATCACTTTGTCGCCAGACGCCAGCTTGCGCGCCTTGGCGGCAAGGGGGTTTATCTGGATACATAAGTCGTCAAACTCGTGATTTTCAACAACTTCACGCAGCCACACGTTGTTGTCGGCTCCGCCCAGGCCAAGAATGCGAGGCGAGATTTTCCAGTTCACGCAAAACATATCAAACTCGTCTTTGCCCACTTCGGTAAGGAAGTTGTCATGCCATGCAGGAACGGGGGTGTACTCGGCGTACACTTCATCCATTTTGCCTTCCCAGCCCGGCTGTTCAACGCCCCATTTCTCGCAGTTTGCCTTCAGATGGCGACCCACAATGAAGTCGCGGTGGTCATAGACCGGAAGGCGCCCTGCTCCTTGGATGCAATAGTCGTAGCAGTCTTCAATATCTCGTGTGAAGGTCCAAAAACCATGTTCACGGAACCAGTCCAGACCCTTGGCGTCGTCGCCGGCCGTCACTTTCAGGTAGCGCTCAATGACTTCGGCGTAGGTGTACTTTTTGGTGGGATCGAGTTGGTACGGAGTTTTCATCAGGCCGAAGAAGCCGGAAACAACCATGTTCAGTTTCGGGCCCTTCTTAAGGCGGTAGGCCAATTCCATGACGAACTCTTCAAACTGCACAGTGTTGTAGAGGTGCTCGACGGGGCTTTCCTTGTAGTTCACGCCACCCACGCGCAGTGAATCGAGACCGACGGTCATGATTTCTTCTATGGGGTGGATCTGCTGGCGCTCTAGCGAAGAATGTTCCGGCAAGATGACGTCGCAGAACAGCGAGCACTCGTCCATCAATAGTCCCGTAGTGAAGATGAAAGGAACTTTTTTGTATGCCTGCACAAACATATCGCGGTCGGAGTCTGCCATAAAGCCATTGGATCCGATGGGGAACAGCACGTCAATATCGTAGTCGACAAAATATTTCTCAGGATCAACGATAGCGCCCATGGCGGTGGTGAGTACGGGGAATCGAGCCAGAGCCGAAAACTGCTTGCCCGTCATATCGTTGAACGGGATGGTGAAGCTTGCGTCGTATTTTTCCATATACGGGGCAAGTTTCTCGGGCAGGATAACGCCGTCTTCGATTTCGAATTTAGGATGTTCGACATGAATCATCGAGCCGGGAACGCCCAAAGCACCCACCAGCATGTTCACGGTGTCGGCCACGATGTAGGTGCGCTGGCCCTGCATCGTGTTGGCCGATCCACGACCGGTGGCGAGGCATACGGGGCGGTAGGGAAGTTCCACGCCATCGAGCGTGATAGTGGAGCCGATGCGGGCTTCTTTTGCGAACTCGGTAGTTACGCGGCGGATGTCCTCAGCCGAAATGCCCGTTTTCTCTGCCGCCCATTCCGGAGTGGAATCCTTGACGGACGCTTTGATTTTTTCGAAAGCAGTTTCTACGGGCACGCCGTTTACTTCGTATGCGCCCTCAAGAGCCAGCGTGGTAAACGTGGCGTCGTAATCTTTCGCCACACCCTCGCCCGCATCCCACATCATGGGCTTGCCGGTTGCGGGGTTGCGGTAGTAATCCATGTCCTTTTGGACGAGGTAGGGCAGATTGGTGCGTTCTAGCAGGTACTTCTTGTCGTAGAC
>NZ_JAVWUP010000191.1:0-4447 GCF_036667095.1 Gordonibacter sp.
CTCTATCAGAGCCTCTTCAAAGACCTCGCCAGCCTCGGTTCCGCGGGCAGGAAGAGTCATGCCCTCAGGGAACAGCTCGGAGCCGTACTCTAGACCGAGGAATTTGACGAACTTTCTAACATTGGCCTGGCCAATGACGATGGTGTAGATACCGTTTCCATCGCCGCAAGTGAAGTGGCCGGTACCGCAGCCCATATTGGAGCGAGAGCCTGAGCGAGGCTCCTGGAGACCTTCCTGGAAGTAGTAAGTAGGCAAGGAATTCTGGCACCGGATAGAAGTCTCGTACTGCGCGAGGTCGATGCTCTCGCCTTCGCCCGTCTTCAGGGCATGCACGTAAGCTGCCAACGCAGAACCATAGGTTAAAAACGCCTGGTAATAATCGGTGACCATCTTCTGGCATAGGATGGGATCGCGATCGGGGAAACCATTGATCGCCATCATGCAGCTGTAAGCCTGGATGGTGTTGTCGTATCCACCGCGCATTACATATTCGGGAACGCCGCTTTGTCCATAGCCGGACATATGCGCAATGACCAGCTTGGGGTTGCGCTCCCACAGCAGTTCATCCGGATATCCCCATTCCGTCCATTGCAGCCCACGCGAGCTCTCGACAAAGATGTCCGCCTCATCGATGAACTCGAGGAAGATATCTCGCCCCTCTGGCTGAGTAACGTCTAAGGAAATCGTACGCATGTTCCTGCGTTCCGTTTCGATACCCCACCCACGATTAACGGTACGTACAGGATCAACGGATTTTGGGGATTCCATCCAAATGACGTTTGCGCCAGCTTCCGCAAAAAGTTCGCCGACGAATGGCCCTGCGGTAGAAATCGCAGAAACAACGACATTTAACCCTGACAAAACGCCAAATTTAGGAATTTCACTGCGGCGTGCCATATAGACCTCCTGAAATATGTGTTTATCTAAAACTAATTGACAGTAGTGATGCGAACCGTATCGTTCTGCTTGACAAGCTCGTCGTTGTAGAAAGAACCAATCTCGCTCTGAGAATAGCCGAGCTCTTCGAGAATATCATCATTATCCATGCCGACGGACGGGCAACCGCGCCAAATCTGCGCTGGATGATTCTGGAATCGCGGCACAGGTGCCACGCCTTTGATGGTGTCGCCCATCACGCTTTCCCACTCGATAAAAGTCTCGCGAGCTTTGTAGTGTTCATCTTCTTCCATCATCTGATAATCCATAACGCGGGAAATGGGGATGCCCATGGCGCAAAGCTCAGTCTCGGCCTCAATTGCGGTTTTGGACGAGAGATACTTTGCAATGACTTCCTCGAATGCGGCAGTGGCTGCCTTGTTGACGGTCAGAATGCGGGTAACACCTTCAGGGAACAACTCCGATCCGTATTCCAAGCCAAAGAGAGGAATGATCTTGCGCAGAACGCCAGCCCCGATAAAGATACAATAGACCCCTTTGCCGTCCTTGCAGGTGTAATAGCCGACTCCAGCAGTGTCAACACGTTTGCTGCCATCGCGAACCTCCTGCTTGCCCTGATTTAACCATTGACCAGGAAGCGCCGACTGGCAACTTGCGCTGACTTCGTACTGAGCAAGGTCGATGCTCTCTCCCTTGCCGGTTTTTGTTGCGCAAATGTAAGCCGCAAGTGTCTCGCCGAATGCACAGAGACCAGCATAATAGTCGGTGGGGAACTTCATGGCCAAAGAGGGATCGCGATCAGGGAAGCCATTCAGCTGCAACATGCCGGAATACGCCTGAGTTGTATGATCGTATGCCGAACGTTTTACAAATTCAGGAACACCGGTTTGTCCATATCCGGACATATGACAAATAACGAGCTTCGGGTTGTGCTCCCACAACACTTCATCAGTAATACCCCAGCCGGACCACTGTCCGCCGCGCGAAGCCTCGATGAAGACGTCCGTGGACTCGATTAGGTTTAAGAAGAGCTCTTTGCCTTTTTCAGCCCGAACGTTCAGACACATGCTCCTGACGTTCCTTCGTTCATTCTCGATCCCCCAGCCGCCGGCGGTCCAACGTAACGGATCCTGCCCTGTGGGCGGTTCAACCCAGATGACATCGGCGCCTTGTTCTGCATATTTCTGGGCAGGAACACCACCAGCGGTCGACACTGCAGCAATGACGACCTTCATACCGGATAACGTGCCAAACTGTGGAATATCTGCTGATTTCATAGTCGCTCCTTCGATAGAAAAGGGGATTTTGCCTATTCACGACAGGGAATCCCCTGCTTTGTTAGTCTACGTAGTTTTCCACGAATTTCATGGCGGTGCCCACCACAAGTTCAACCCCAACGCCAGAACCTTCTACCTCGCCGCCGACAAGGAAAAGACCATCGAGAGGTGTCTTGATTTTGGGACGATCCGAACCCACTTGGCCAGGCTTCTGAGCCACACCAATAACAGAACCGCCCTCACCAACACTTGCAGCTATTTGACTCGGCAGGGACTTATCGATGAAGATAGCATGCTCACGCAAGCCAGGAATGTACCCTTCGGCGGTATCGATCATCTTCTCCATATACTTTTCCGCAAAGCTATCGTTCATAAACTCAACCGGCGAGGCAAGCATGACAAGCTGCTTGCCTTCGGGCGCTGTAGCAGGGTCGAAGTTTGACGGGCTAACGAGAAATACGTTGAGTTCCTCGGGAATTTCCTCACGTGCCAACATTTCATAATACTCATGTTGGCTGGGTGCGTAGAATTGGCCAAGCATCTTGATGTCACTGTCGAGCACCGTGTCGAGTCCAATGCGGACAACAGGCGAGCAGAGGCTATATTCAAGCCCATTGACATAATTCACGTACTCTTCATCGAAGTGCTCTTCGCCAACTAGGTCGAGCACGGTGTGCTTAATGTCGGCGTTCGATATGACCATGTCGGCACGCCACTCTTTGCCGTCCACCCCAATGGCACCAACAGCTTTGCCACCTTCCACAATAACCTTGGCAACCTTGGTATCGAGATAGAGCTCGCCGCCAAAGTGCTTAAATCCGTCGGCATAAGCATTCGCAACCGAGACACAGCCGCCTGCGGGATAAGCGGAAGACTTAGCGCTTGCCTCCCACTGCAAGCATCGAGCGAACTCGCCAGCCGAAGCAACCCATTCCGGACATACAAGATAGACATCACCTACGCGGCTGACGCAGGAGTGAACAATATTGTTTGTAGTATAGCGATTCAGGTATTCTTCCAGCGTAATATCATTCAAGGCCATTATTTCTTCCTCAGAAAGACCTTTCACGTCAGTGACGAACTGAATTACGGCCTTAAGATCCTCGTCAGGAACCATGCCCTCAAGGTCTCGGGGAAACTTAAATATCTTGCCGCCCGTACTCTGAACGGGCCGAATAACCATCCAGTCAATAGGACTTTCCAGCCCGGTACTTTCAAGACAAGTAGTCGCAGGACCGTTTTTTCCGCGAGAAATAATATGCACCCCAAGATCAAGCATAAAGCCATCGCGCTCAAACGAGGTGAAGCGACCGCCAGGACGGCTGTTCTTTTCAAGAATTGCGACCCGTTTACCTTTGTGAGCCAGAAGAAGACCCGTAGCGAGGCCACCCATACCACTGCCAAGAATCAAAGCATCGTACTTCTCCATAATCTATTCCTCCTTTTCGGGCTCTGCCAATCCTTAGCTTGGCAGAGCATTTCCCTACAGATACTGCATAACCACAAACTATTACACCCGTGACCATATCGAAGATTGACCTGTGTCCAGATTTCTCTAGGCAATATAGCCAAGCGCCATCCAAAGCGGAACGCTCGCACAGAGGGCAATTATGTTGATAACCATATAGGCATATGACATCTTAACGGTATCCTTATGCTCAACCATTTCGTCATTCGTTATGGCTCGAGCCGCCATTTCGGCAGTATTATTGAACGGTGTCGTCCAAATTTGAACCGAAACATAAATAACGAAGCCGAGGATAAAGAAGCTGTTGATGCCTGCGACAGCTGCCAATCCACCAAAGATTGCAAAAACGATCGTTGCAGTAGCGACCTGAGAAATAACAACGTAGCGCAGCAGATAAGCCACTACAATAACAAGCAGAACCATGACGAACGCGTTACTAATCAAAGGAGCAACGATGGGCCCGATAGTGGCAGAAATCCACGCGCTTATTTTATGCGCAGACAGCATGCCAGCAACAGCCTGGATACCACCAATCAAAATCACCATTCTCCAGGGGATGCGCGTTCCGAAGTCGGCAACAGTAAAGGCTTGGCCACCAAATAAGCAGATAGCAGCGAACGCACAGAGCCCAACAACCGTCGGGTCAATCTTTAATCCAAATGGGTCAACCCATAGCACAATGGCGATAATCAAGCATATTGCGCAAACAATCTCATCGCGGGTAATCTTACCCATTTCTTTAAGTTGGGTTTTGGCGTAGCCCTTTTCAAACTGGATGGTCTCCTTGGGCTTGTAAAGCAACATG
>NZ_JAVWUP010000192.1:0-4424 GCF_036667095.1 Gordonibacter sp.
ACTGTTTGCCAACTGTTTGCGGTGCGAATCAACCTGCGTTCACGTCCGCGTTCACGCCTGCGTTCACACCTTTATTTCTGCATTTTTTTTCTTGTGCAAATTTGCTTGACGATATTTTTGGTTACGGTATACTAGGCTTCGCACTTTTCGGGGCCTTAGCTCAGCTGGGAGAGCGCTTGGCTGGCAGCCAAGAGGTCAGGGGTTCGATCCCCCTAGGCTCCACCAATTTTGATACAGCCGAATCTGTTGATTCGGCTGTTTTCGTATGTCGCCTCACCGGGGGCTTTCGAAATCAGAGCTAGCGGCCAGGATGTACGCCCTAAATTGCTACTTCATGAGTATCTTATTCACAAAATGCGCACGTGACCATCATATGCACTTCAAGGTAAGCTTTTATAATGCTTATAAACGCACGAAAGCCTCCCTTCCCTAGTTTGCCTCTGCTTTGCCCTTCGAAAGCAGAGCGGTGCCATCTCGATGTCGCACCCCTCCTCGTGACCCGACAAGCCCCCTCTTGTCGGGTCAATCTTTTTTTCATGTCCCCTTCGCCCTACTCTACCAGCTCGATCGATTCTTGTTGCAGCCATCCTACTACTTGCGTGCAGCACGTAGCCGTGCGATCTCTTCGGCATATCCTTCCAACTTGTCATTCGGTGTCTCCAAGTAGAAGGGAAGCTCGCGCAGCCGGGGGTGATTCGTCACGGCGGCAAGCGCCTCAAAGCCAATTTCGCCCTCGCCGATGCGAGCATGGCGATCCTTGTGCGAGCCACGCGTATTTTTGCTGTCGTTCAGGTGGATGGCACGCAGACGATCCAAGCCGACAATGCAGTCAAACGCATCCAAGACGCCGTCGAGGTCGCCTGCGATGTCATAGCCGGCATCCCACACGTGGCAGGTATCCAGACACACGCCTAGGTGGCTGTCCAAGTCGACGCGTTCGATAAGAGCCGCCAGCTGCTCGAACGTGCCGCCGATCTCGCTTCCCTTCCCCGACATGGTCTCCAACAGCACCGTGGTGGTCTGCGCGGGCAACAGCACCTCGTTCAGTGCGGCCGCAATCTTCTCGATAGCAACCTCGGGAGCCTGCCCCGTGGCGCTACCAGGATGCATGTTGTACATCTGGTGCGGCGTCTCCTCCATACGGCCCAGGTCCTCTGCCAGCACCATCAAGGCAAAGTCGCGCGTCTGCTGCTTGTCGGATGCGGGGTTCAGCGTGTAAGGTGCATGCGCAAGCACGACAGCCACACCGTGCTCGGAGGCGTATTCGTGATAGGCCGCCACGTCCTTGGGGTTGATTTCCTTTGCGCGGCCACCGCGTGGGTTGCGGGTGAAGAACTGGAAGGTGTTGGCATCGATGGACACCGCCATCTTGGCCATGTTGAGGTAGCCCTTCGCACTGGACAGGTGGCACCCGATGGTAAGCATATGCGTCCTTTCAAGTGGCAATTCAATGAATGCCATCCTAGCAGACCGACGCCATTTGCCTAAAGCGCGCCGGCAAACGTTGTCCGGACCGCACGAAAGGTTCATCGGGCCGAAGCCCTACACCACCACCCGCTGGTCGCCCTTACATCGCCCGAACAGCCCACCGACTTACGCCACCGGCTCGTTTTCCGCACGCGAAAGGTACTCCACTAGCAAATGGCGGGTCTCGGATGCGGTGGGCGCATCATCTCCGCACACATGCAGCATAGAACGGGTGCGAACGATGCCGATGACGACCGACGACGCTACGAGTACCTCGTGTTCGAGGGGTCGATCGGACATAAGGCGACAATCGGGGTGGTCGGCAAGATAGGCACGCAGCGATGCCGCGATCGCACGTTGGACAACCAACAGGTCGCGCTGGCCGAGGAAGAACAGTTGGGGCATGGAGCGCAAAGCCTCGCGGCGTAGGCTCACGATCTGCTCGTCGGCTCCTACCATGAAGTCGGCGCCCACCACGCCGACGAGCACGTCGACATAGCAAGCGTCCGAATACGCCTTGAGTATCTCCACCAGGCGCTCGTCGTCTGGAAAAGGGTCAACACGTCCCGTAATTGCGGCAGCCTTCGAGGGGAAGTAGTTGAAGAACGTTTTCTTTGATATTTCAGCTTGCGCGCATATGTCCTCAACCGTCACGCCATCGTAGCCGCGATCGATTACCAGCTCAAGCGCCGCCCGTTCGACACCCATCCGTGCTTTGAGTTTTTTACGGTAGCGCAAGCCCTCCGATGAAGCCTCTGTCACAATCCTTCATACCTCCTGCAACTGATTCGATGTGCGATTTCGGTGCAGTCTACCATAGCTTTTCCAGCTTTCGTTTTCATATACCGAATATATATTTATACTGAGTGTAAATCACGTCAAGCGCATGCGTTTTGAGCGTCTTCGGAGCAGACCTTCGGGCTTGCATCGAAGGCGCTTTTATTCGGCGCGAAGCAGTTTGGAAGGAAATGCTTTATGGGTTTATCGCGCAAGCAAGTTATCATGTTGGCCGTATTGGTATTCGGCACCTTCGTTACCGTGCTCAACCAAACCGTCGTAGCACCGGCTCTGCCGTCCATCATGACCGAGATGAGCGTTGATGCCGCTACAGCACAGTGGCTCACTACAGGATTTACCCTGGTGAACGCCATCATGGTACCGATCACCGCGTTTTTAACCGATCGGTTCACCACAAAACGGCTGTTCGTCGTGGCCATGGTTATCTTCACCGCAGGTAGCGCACTTGCCGGCTGGGGCCCCACGTTTGCCCTATTGCTTGCCGGACGCCTCGTACAGGCCGCAGGTGCAGGTATCCTCATGCCGCTGGTTATGACGGTGCTCATGTGGACGTTCCCCATGGAAAAACGTGGGCAGGCTATGGGGCTATTCGGCATTGTTATCGCCTTTGGTCCGGCCATTGGCCCCACGGCGGCCGGTGTAATTATCGACCAAGCTACCTGGCATGACTTGTTCTTCCTTATTACTGGCCTGTCCCTGATAGTAGTGCTTATCGCGCTGTTTGTGATGGAGCGCGGCGGCGAGACGAAAAAGGACGTGACCCTCGACATTCCGTCTGTTGTTTTGTCCAGCATCGGTTTTGGTGCCTTACTCTACGGGCTCTCGGCCATCGGCTCGTATGGCATAAACGTCAGCTCGGTTGCAGGTACACTCGTTGGCGTAGTGGCACTGGTATTCTTCTTCCGCCGCCAGCTGCATATGGAACGCCCCATGCTGGAGGTGCGCGTACTAGCAAACCGCAAGTTCCTTATTGCCACCATCATTGGCATGCTGGTGCAAGGCGCATTGCTGGCTGCTGGTATTTTGGTGCCCATTTACCTGCAATCACTCATGGGGTATTCGGCCACCGTGTCGGGCCTGGTATTGCTGCCGGGTGCTATTATCATGGGCGCTATGGGCCCCATTGCAGGCCGTCTGTTCGATAAGCATGGCCCGCGTGTGCTGAGCCTTATTGGCATGGGCGTACTTACCTTAACCACCTTTTGTTTCGCGTTTTTGAATTCGAACACCGGCATCCTCACGTTGACGGTGTTGTACACGGTGCGCCTGTTCTCGCTAGCGTTGGTGAACATGCCTATTACCACCTGGGGCATGAACGCGCTCGACAACGAGCTAGTAAACCACGGCACCTCGGTGAACAATACGTTTCGCCAGGTGGCAGGCTCACTTGGCACAGCTGTTATCATATCGGTATCCACCATTGTCACCAACGCAAACACCGGTACGATGACACCGACCCAAGCCAACATCTTCGGCATTGACATGGCCTTTGCCGTAGCGGGCGTACTGTGCCTCATTGGGTTTATCATGGTAATCTTCCTGGTGAAAAACAAGCCGGGCGATGCTGCCTTAAAGGACAAAGACAACTCGCGCCGCACCGTTATGGAAGCCATCATGAAGCGCGATGTGTATACCTTGCCGGCTAACGCCACCGTGGCCGAGGCCATGCAACTGCTGGTAGAAAAGCACATTAGTGCTGCTCCCCTCGTAAACGAACAGGGCAAACCCGTGGGCTTTGTATCCGACGGCGACATCATGCGCTTTTTGTCGAAGCGCAGCCAGATGGTCATGGACCCCGTGGTAATGATTATGCAGACGGTCGAAGCCGACGGCGACAACAAGGACTTCGCCCGCAAACTCGACGAACTTATGGACATACCGGCGCAAAACATCGGCGCAAAGGGCCTCATCGGCGTTGACGTGCATGCCGATCTGCCCGAGGTATGCCGCGTTTTAGGCGAGAACCATCTGAAGAAGGTGCCGGTGCTCGACGAGGGTCAGGTCGTGGGCGTGATCAACCGCTCGGACATCACCCATTACTCTATGGGGAAATACCTGGAGGAACGCGAGGTAACCGACGCACCTCAGCGCGAGAAAGTCGACGAGGCGGCGGCGCTGCCCGAGGACGAGGCGATCGCGGCCTCGATCTAGGGGCACCC
>NZ_JAVWUP010000193.1:0-4326 GCF_036667095.1 Gordonibacter sp.
ATCCAAAGAGCCCATCCTCGCTCCCCCATTCCCCACTGCCAGCACCTCTGCCTAAACACGCAAAGGGACCCGACGCTATGCCGGGTCCCTTGATTCGCTTATGGCTCCCCGGGTAGGATTCGAACCTACAACCCTTCGGTTAACAGCCGAATGCTCTGCCGTTGAGCTACCGAGGAATGTGCCTGCGTTCTTGTCTCCGAACGCGCAAGTGAAGATTATACCGGAATGCAGCCTTTGCGCAAGACCGAATTTTGCCGTGTTTTCAAGTTTCAGGGGAAAGCAGCCGAAAGCACCGCTCCAGCCCGTATCGTATCCCCCGTTTTCCGACTTGCTTCCTAGTGGAACATGCATGTCGCCGCCAACTCCCCATTCCCTGCGCGACCCAGTCCCTGCGCAATCAACCCGCGGTCCCTGCGCGGTCCCTGCGCCGCTTCGAGGAATGCCTTCGGCAAGAAAGCTTTATTGAAGAAACCACGCCTTGCACTATAATGGGCAGTTCCGAAAACCGGAAGCGCTACCGCGCCCGCCCCCTCGACTCTCCCCGAAGGAACCGCCCGTGATCGTCATCTACGCCGAGAAACCCTCCCTGGGACGCAAGATCGCCGAAGCGCTCGGCGCCAAGCGCAAAGGTACCGGGTTCATGAGCGGCATGGGCAAATCGGGCGAAGAGATATTCGTCACCTGGGGGTTCGGGCACATGGGCGGGCTGGTGTACCCCGAGGCGTACGACCCGCGCTACAAAAGCTGGCAGGCGCGTCCCTGCCCGTTCATCCCTGACGAGTACCGCATAGCCCCCCAGCCCGACCGCGGGGTGGAGGCACAGCTGGCTGTGGTGGCCGACGCGTTCAAGCCGGGCAACACCGTCATCTGCGCCACCGACGACGACCGCGAGGGCGAGCTCATCTTCGCCTACGTATGCGAGCTCATCGGCTACGAGGGGCCCTACCAGCGCGTGAAGATAGACTCGCTCACCACCGGCGGCATCCGCCGTGCCTTCGGCGCGCTCATCGACGGGGCCGCGCGCAAGGACATCGTGGCGGCCGGACGAGCCCGCGCCATCGCCGACTGGGTGGTGGGTATCAACCTGACCTGCGCGAGTACGCTGCATTTCATGCGCGGCAAGAGCAAGACCATGAGCGTCGGCCGCGTGCAGACGCCCACGCTGGCCATGATCGTGGAGCGCGAGCTGGCCATCCAGAACTTCCAGGGCAAGTCGCTTTTCACCCCCACCGCCACGGTAACCATGCCCGATGGCGAGACATACACCGCCAAAAGCGAATCGGGCTCCACCGAAGACGAGAGGGCGGCCAAAACGCTGCTTGAGCGCGTACGGGGCTGCGACCTCAAGGTGGACAACCTCGAAACCAAGGAAAAGCGCACGAACCCGCCGCTGCTCTACTCCCAAACCACCCTGCAAATGGATGCGAACAAAAAACTCGGCTACACCGCCCAGCAGACGCTCGACTGCTCGCAGGAACTCTACGAACAGGGCTTCATCACCTACCCGCGTACCTCGAGCCAATACTTAACAAGCGACATGGCCCCCACCGTCCACAAGGTGCTGGAAATCCTCGGCCGTTGCGAGCGCTACAAGCGTTTCGTGGCGGGAGCCTCTCTGGAGAACTTCCCGTCAAGCACCTGCAACGATGACAAGGTGGAATCCCACTTCGCCATTGTCCCTACCGGCAAGATTCCCCAAGGGGCCTCCCCTGCCGCGGTCGACCTTTACGACCTTATTGCGAAGTCGCTCATTCGCCTGTACTACCCTGCCGCCTTGGTGGAGGAGACCACGGCCACCCACCACGCCGTGACCACACCAGCGTGCCCCGTGGTGCAAAGCGGACAGGTCGCGGTCGGCTGCACGGTGCTGGCAGCGAGCAGCGAGCCGGAGCGCTTCGTGGCGCGCGGCACCATCATTCGCCGCAAAGGCTGGTGGGCGGTAGACGCCATGCCCAAGCGCGAGAAGGACACGCTCCCGCCCATCGAGGAAGACCATGCCTACCCCGCCACCTTCGAAGTGCGCAAGACCGAGACGAAACCTCCCAAACGCTACACGGACGAGACGCTGGTATCCGCCATGAAGTCGGCCGGCAAGTCGCTTGAGGACGAGGACTACAAGGAAATACTCTCCGACCCGCGTCACATGGGCATCGGCACCGATGCCACCCGGGCGGGCATCATCGAGACGCTCGTAGGCCGCGGCTTCATCGAGCGCAAGAAGAAGCAGATCCACGCCACGCCCTTCGGCATCCAGGTTATCAAGACACTGCCCATCGACGACCTCAAAAGCGCCACCCTCACCGCGCAGTGGGAACAGCGTCTCAAGGCCGTCGAGAGCGGCACCGACGACATGGAGCAGTTCGTGCGCGACATCGAAGAGCAGACACGTCGCTGGTGCGAAAGCGTCAACCAGGCCACAGGCGTAATCGTCACGCTCAAAGAACCCGACCCCGAACTCGTCGGGGCCACCTGTCCGCTTTGTGGCGCGCCCCTGCGTTTCACCACAGCCGGAGTGGGCTGCGCCGCCTTTCCGTTCACCCAATGCGCGTTTACCATCTGGAGCAAGGTCGCCCAAAAACAACTCACCAAAAACCAAATGGCGACCTTGGCCGTCAAAGGGAAAACGCCCGTACTCAAAGGCTTCATCAGCAAGAAAGGCGAGAAGTTCGACGCAGCCCTCGTCGTCGACACGAAAACCGGCCGCACCACGTTTAGCTTCCCGCCACGCGAAGGGTAAGGCTGCTGTCAAAACAGGTAAAGCGAGGTAAGCGATCATGCAGATCAACCGGTTATTCGAGATGGTATACCTACTGCTCGACAAGAAAAAAATGACCGCAAAAGAACTGGCAGAGCATTTTGAGGTCTCTTCGCGCACCATCTACCGCGACGTGGAGCTTCTTTCTTCGTCAGGCATCCCCCTTTATGCAACCAAGGGCAAAGGCGGAGGCATTGCACTGCTTCCCGATTTCGTGCTGAACAAAACCGTGCTTACCGACGAGGAAAAGGCAGAGGTACTTTCAGCGCTTCACGCTATGAGCGCAGTGAATGCCGAGCAAGCCACTACCGCGCTTGCCAAACTATCCTCCCTTTTCGGAAACACGAACAGCGATTGGGTTGAGGTGGATTTTTCCAGCTGGATACCTGCCGAAGAAGAAGCTGCGGTTTTCGCAACACTCAAAAAAGCTGTCATCAAAAAACAGCGCGTCACGTTTTCCTACCACAGCCCCCAGGGCAGCACTTCCCGAGACGTTGAGCCGCTAAAGCTTTGCTTCAAGGAAAAAAGCTGGTACCTCTACGCTTACTGCCTACTGCGCGGCGACTACCGATTCTTCAAACTGCGCCGCATCAAGCAGCTCGCCCTACTCACCAACCACTTCGAGCGCACCGCGCCCCTGAAGGCATGCGTTGGCAATCCGGGCTTTCGAGACGAGTTCGTCACCATCACGCTGCGGTTCTCGAAAGAGATGGCCTATCGCGTTCTTGACGAATTCCCCTCCTACGAGGAACTGCCCGATGGAAGACTTCTTGCAAAACTTACCATGCCGAGGGGCGCGGTCATATGCCACCATCTTGCCTCATATGGAAGACACTGCGAAGTTCTTGAACCACAAGATATTCGCCAGCTCATGAAAGAGCATCTAGAAAATACCCTGAGTCTTTATGCTTAATATGACAGACAGTTGTCAAGTAAATCTCGCTATCCTTAACGTTGTTGTTTCAACCTCGATTAAGGAGATCAGGTAATGGACTACCTCAGCGAATTCAAACGTATGATGGCGGAGCAATCGGAAATAGCGCTTGCGACTACCGCAGAAGATGGTCCCAATGTCCGCATAGTCAACTTCTACTACGACACGAATTGCAAAGTGCTCTATTTCATCAGCTTCCAAGACAATCAAAAAGTAAGTGAAATCGAACAACATCCCGCGGTTGCATTCACGACACTTTCTAGGGCCGGCGAGGAACACGTGCGCGTCAAGAACGCGACCGCACGCATCAGTCCGCTTGCCCCCGAAACATTACAGGAGAAATTCCTCGAAAAGCAACCGGGGCACCTCGTGGGCATTCCTGAGGTTCTTCCCGCCTTAGTGGTGCTTGAGGTCACCTTCGCCCAGGCAGACGTAGTGCTCGACTTCGAACATGAGGGCGCGATAGTTCTTTAAGATTCTCAGAATGAACCTTATTGAAATACCCTTCTTCCTTTCACCAACCACCAGAACCCCTATCACCTACAAAACGAGCGCTTGCTGATAGTTGCAGTGAGTGCTCGTAGGTAAACTTAGATACCCAGCGAGAGTTGCTCGATACAGCACGCTAGAAGCCTCC
>NZ_JAVWUP010000194.1:0-4312 GCF_036667095.1 Gordonibacter sp.
AAATCTCAAAATAAGTTGTTTATGGGTCTTGACTCCTCATAGCTGGTCTCCTTCTACCGTAGTTTGAAAACCGACAGTCTACAGCTCGGTTATCGTAACCGCGCCGCTTGGACATACCGAAGTGCAGGATTCGCAACCAAGACATTCCGCCTCGTCTCCCGACACATACGCATGGGTTCCGTCAAACCCCAGGATGTGTGCTGGGCACCCCTCGGCACACGAATCACATCCCGTGCATTTTTCCTGATTGATAGCAACAATGAACATGGATCCCCCTTCTTTTAGGAAGCGCTCGACGATAGTCACGCCACGCATCTTCACAACCTGTGCATATTTGACCACCAACTTTTGCCCGGTGAAAATATGTATACTTTATTGGGGGATTAATCGAACCTATAACAAGTCATTATGCCTGGTCATGAGGCATTTAACCCACCTTTTCGGTGCGTGAGATAGGGTATTGCTATCGTTGATTCGGTATTTCTATGGCCAGCCCTACCGCAGGGCCTTACAGCTTCGCAAGCGATGCGGCAACGCACTCCAGCGTCTTCTCGATTACGGCGTCATCGTGGCAACACGACAGGAACAGCGATTCGAATCTGCTGGGAGCGCAGTAAACGCCTTCTTCGCGCATGAGAGCGTAGAAACGCGCGAACAGACCCGCGTCTGACGACGAGGCACGCTCATAATCGGTCACCTCACCGTCGGTGAAAAACAGGGAGAACATCGCACCCACCTGATTAATGCGCAGCGCAACCCCCTGTTGCGCCGCGATCCGACGAATCCCGTCCACGAGCATGTCGGCATGGAGGAACAGCCCGTCATATACGCCGGGCTCCTTCAACACCCGAAGCGTTGCCAAACCTGCGGCAACGGCCAAAGGATTCCCCGAGAGCGTGCCCGCCTGATACACCGGCCCCAAAGGCGCGAGCAGGCTCATGTACGCGCGCTTGCCCCCGAAGGCCGCAAGCGGCAGGCCGCCGCCGATGATCTTGCCGCAGCAGGTGAGGTCCGGTTCCACATCGAAGAGCACCTGCGCGCCACCGTACGCCACGCGAAAGCCCGTCATCACCTCATCGATGATGAGGAGCGATCCGTATTCGTCGCACACGTCCCGCAGCCCTTGCAGGAATCCCTCTTGCGGTGCAACGACGCCCATGTTTCCCGCCACCGGCTCTACGATAACTCCCGCGATGTCGCTGCCGCGAGCTTGAAACAGCGATCGCACGCTTTCCAGGTCGTTGTAGCGGGCAACCAACGTTTGCCGAGCCACGGCGGCAGGAACCCCCGCCGATGTTGGCGTGCCCATGGTCAAGGCACCGCTGCCAGCCGCCACCAACAGCCCGTCGCTATGGCCGTGGTAACATCCCTCGAACTTGACAATAAGGTCGCGACCCGTGGCTCCACGCGCCAGGCGAAGGGCACTCATCGTGGCCTCGGTTCCTGAGTTCACGAAACGAACCATCTCCATGGCGGGGAAGGCATCGATAACCTCGCGAGCGAGCAGCGTTTCTGCCTCGGTGGGGGCGCCGAAGCTCGTTCCCTTGCCGGCGGCGCGGCACACCGCGTCGATGACCTTGGGATGGGCGTGACCCAAGATGAGAGGGCCCCACGAACCAACATAGTCTATGTAGCGGTTGCCGTCGACGTCCCACAGGTAGCATCCCTCGCCGCGCTCGATGAACAGCGGGTTGGCACCGACGGCAAGCGCCGCGCGCACCGGCGAGTCGACGCCGCCCGGTATGACTTCTTGCGCCTGAAGGAACGCCTCTTCGCTTCGAACCATGGTCAAGACATTGTTTTTACCCTGCATCGTCGGCCTCCGTCTATTCCGCGTCGTCGAGCCAGCAGGCAACGTCCAAGGCATGATAGGTTATGATCATGTCCGCGCCGGCACGCTTCATGCCCACAAGGGTTTCCATCACGATTTTGCGCTCGTCGATCCACCCCTGCGCAGCAGCCGCCTTCACCATCGAGTATTCCCCGCTCACGTTGTAGGCGACCACCGGCAGAAGCGTCTCCTGCCTTGTGCGCCACATCACGTCCCCGAACGCCATAGCGGGCTTCACGACGATCAGGTCGGCACCCTCAGCAACATCCGAGCGAACCTCCCGCAGCGCCTCGTTGCCATTTGCGGGGTCCATCTGATAGGTTTTCCGATCACCGTAGGAGGGGGCGGATCCTGCGGCATCGCGAAACGGCCCGTAGAAACCCGATGCGTATTTCGCGGCGTACGACATGATGGCCACGTGCTGGAAACCGTGCTCGTCGAGGGCCTGCCTGATGCGGCCCACCCTGCCGTCCATCATATCCGAAGGCGCGACGATGTCGATGCCTGCACGCGCCTGCGAGACCGCCGTCTCGGCCAGCAATTCAACGCTCGCATCGTTTACGATCACGTCGCCTTCCACCAAACCGCAATGACCATGGTCGGTGTACTCGCACAAGCACACGTCCCCGATCACCAACAAAGCGGGATAGTCGGCCTTGATGAAGCGTGCAGCCTGTTGCACGATTCCATCTTCGGCATAGGCACCCGAACCCACCGCGTCCTTGCACGCCGGAATGCCGAAAAGAATGACGGCGGGGATGCCCCGATCGACCACGGCATCGAGAACGGAGGGCAGCTGATCGACGGAATACCGGAACACGCCCGGCATCGATTCGACAGGATCCTTCACCCCGCTGCCGCTGCACACGAACAACGGATAGATGAGATCGGCCCGGTCCAGACGATTCTCGCGAACCATCGCGCGCAAGGCTTTACTGGCACGCAGACGGCGAGGGCGGATGGAAAGGTTCATGCAAGACCTCCTAAATCTTGACAGATCAACTGCGCCAAACTTGCAATCGTAGCCTCATCGGCCTGCCCCGCGCACGCAAGGCCGTGCTCGGCCATCGTTTTCGAAGTGACAGGGCCGATCGAATACAGGGCAACGCCATCGAGCAGAGGCGCGTCGTCGCCTAAAAGGCAGATCGTGTTGGAAACCGTCGAAGAGCTGGTGAACGTCATGGCGTCAAGGTCGCCCGCGCGCAATGCCTCTACCAGGGAAGCGCGGCTCTCTTCAACCGGCACGCTCTGGTACGCGGGCGCGGCCGTCACGTCCGCACCGTACGCCTGAAGACCCGCGCGCAGAACGTCACGTTCCTGCTGTGCCTGCACCAACAGCACACGCTGGCCGGGAGCAATCTTCCCCTCCAAGCACTCCACGACGCCTTCAGCATCGAACCGTACCGGCACCAGCGCATCGTGCACACCCTGCGCTTCCAGCGCATGGGCGGTGGCGGGCCCCACGGCAACGAAGCGAGCGGAAAGAACATCCGCGGCGCAGATGTCTTGCGCATTGACCAGCGCATCGAAGAACGCGTCCACCCCGTTGACACTGCTGAACACGATCCAATCAAAAGTTCCCGCGGCCACTGCGGCATCGCGCAGGGCATCGAGGTTGTCGGGCGGCGCGATGAGAATCATCGGATGCTCCTGCACAACAGCGCCCAAGCCCTCGAGCGCTTCAGTGAGCTTCGAAGCCTGCGCGCGGGCACGCGTGACCGCGACGGTCTTTCCCGCAAGCGGGCCTTTCTTCAACCAGGCAAGATCATCATGCAGGGTAACCACCTGGCCCACGATGATAATGGAGGGGTTGGCGAAGCCTCGCTGCACAACCTCGTCCGCCACCGCGTCGAGAGTCGAGCACAAAACCCGCTGGTCAGGCCAGGTCCCCCGCTGCACAATGCCCACCGGCATCTGCGGAGACATGCCGTTTTCCATAAGGTTTGCCGCTATGAGGGGCAGGTTCTTCATGCCCATAAGAAAGACGAGCGTCCCCTGCTGTTGGGCAAGAAGCCGCCAATCAATGGATGACTCGAGTTTCTCAGGATCCTCATGCCCGGTGATGACGGAAAATGACGAGGCCAGTCCGCGGTGGGTTACTGGGATGCCCGCGTATTCCGGACCCGCAATGGCGGACGTGACGCCAGGGACGAATTCGAAATCAACTCCCCGCGCACGTAGAACCTGCGCCTCCTCGCTACCGCGACCGAACACGAAAGGGTCACCCCCTTTCAGGCGGACAACCATGTTACCGGCTTCCGCCTTATCCGCCAGAAGAACGTTGATTTGCTCTTGCGGCAGCATGTGACGATCCGGTGTCTTGCCCACGTAGATCCGCTCGCACATAGGGCGCGCATACTCCAGTAGCCGAGGCGACACCAGGCGGTCGTAGACCAACACGTCGGCCTGCTCGATTGCATCATTCCCCATCAAGGTGAGCAGGCCACGATCCCCCGGACCGGCCCCTACCAGAACAACCTT
>NZ_JAVWUP010000195.1:0-4285 GCF_036667095.1 Gordonibacter sp.
GGAGCGACCAGGAACTGTTGGCCAAGCGTGCCTTCACCGTCGATTTCGAGGCCTATCTTCCCGGCGGAGATATGGCCAATGCCAACATCGACATCTACCTTGCCCTAAAATAGAGGGCGTGAACGTGAGGCGAGGCAGCCGAGCACCTCGGCAAACGACAACTGCTGCCGTTTGGGCCAAGCCTTACCAGGGAGTACCAGTCGAAGATCGTGGGCTCGTCCGGCCGTATCCAGACAAGCGAGGCGCACGATCCTCGACACCAAGAGCAGGCGAGCACTCCTCGAGCCCTGCTCGCCCAAGACGAACACGCGAGAACCCGGCAGCGCTTGCGGAATAGCGCTGCCGGCGGCAACGCACGGAAACCAACCGGGAGGCCGACATGGCATTCGATTTCAAGAAGGAGTACCGCGATCTGTACGTTCCCAGGGCAACGCCGACGCTAATCGAGGTGCCTGCCATGAGTTTCTTCGCGGTAGCGGGAGCCGGAAACCCCAACAGCGAGAACGGGTCGTACGCCGAGGCGGTCGGTCTGTTGTACGGCCTGTCGTTTGCCGTCAAGATGGCGAAGATGGGCGCGTGGCAGCCCCAGGGCTACTTCGACTATGTCGTGCCTCCGCTCGAGGGCCTTTGGTTTGGCGAAGGCACGTTCGACGGACGGCGCATCGTGGACAAGGACGCGTTCCAATGGGTGTCGCTGATCCGCCAGCCGGACTTCGTTACTCCCGAGGTGTTCTCTTGGGCCCTCGAGCAGGTAGCGAAGAAGAAACCTGAGCTGAATGCAAGCCGCGCGCAGTTCGTGCGCTTCGCAGAAGGAACGTGCGCCCAGGTCATGCACAGAGGTCCCTACGACGACGAACCTGCTACCGTAGCGGCACTCGACGAATTCGTGCAAGACGCGGGCTACGTCCAGGACATTTCCGAGCCCCCGAGTACCGAAGCTTTGATGGATGCGCTCGATGTGCAAGGCAGCATCCCGGCCCTGCGCCTGCACCACGAAATATACCTGGGCGACCCGCGCCGCACCAAGCCGGAGAACCTGAAGACCGTCGTCCGCCACCCCGTGAGGCAGGCGTGAGCAAAGAAGTACGCGCGTCGGAGGAGCCCTTTTCCGATACGGCGAGCAATGCCGCAACCGACGGCGCGCACATCCCTACGATCCGCGCGCGCTCCATCCTGCAGAAGGTGCGGCGTGGCGGCAACGAATGGTTCGGCATCGATTACAACATGAACCTGTATAAGGGTTGCACGCATGGCTGCATCTACTGCGACAGCCGAAGCGAATGCTACCGCGTAGACGACTTCGACCAAGTGCGCGTGAAGTTCGACGCGCTGGCCATCCTGCGGCGCGAACTGCGCAGCCGACGCGTGCGCGGCATCGTGGGAATCGGGGCGATGTCCGACACCTACAACCCGCACGAGCACCGCCTGCGCGTGACCCGCGGCGCGCTGGAGCTGGTGGAAGAGTACGGTTTCGGCGTCTCGGTAGACACGAAGAGCACGCTCATCACCCGCGACATCGACGTGCTCGGTGCCATCGGCCGCGCCGGGGGCACCATAGCGAAGATAACCATCACCACCGCCGACGACGATCTCGCACGCCTTATCGAGCCGCATGCCCCCGCACCTTCCGCGCGTTTCGAAGCGTTGGCCGAGCTAGCCCGTGCCGGCATATTCTGTGGCGTGCTGTTCACCCCCACGCTCCCTTTCATCACCGATGACGAGGAAACGGTGCGCGGCGTGGTCGAAGGCGCAACGCGCGCCGGTGCCCGGTTCGTCCACCATATGACCGGCGTTACCATGCGCGACCGTCAGCGAGAGCATTTCTTGGAGCACGTTTCTGCGATCGATCCCGCACTTCCCGATCGTTACCGCGAGGCCTTCGGCGAGCGCTATTTCTGCAACAGCCCCCTCGCCGCTCAAAACCGCTCGCTGTTTCGCGCGCTCTGCAAGGAACACGGCCTGCTCTGGCGTATGTCCGACATCATTGCCGCCTACAAGCCAGCACAGCCCGTCGGCGCGCAAACTTCGCTGCTCTAAGGCGGCGAGATTCGGTAGAGGAACCTCGCCGCCTTGTGACGAGCGACCAGGGTTCGGCGTGTCAAGCATCTCCGCCTTGTGACGAGCGACTAGGGTTCGACGTGTCAAGTCTCGCGGCCTTGCGTCCTTGCGTCCCGAGGTTCGGCGTGCAGGTATCTCCGCTTTGAGTCTAAACTTAGTGCGTAAACATCGCCACTCCGAGCCTAGGCTCGACGACCATTCCTCTTACCAATCGACGTAATCGCCTCGGAGCCACTCGCCCTTGCTCGATCCATGCACACGCATTTTTTCGATCAGGTGTTTGCGAAGATCGTAGCGCCGGGTCAGGACATCAGTGCGTATGCTTCGTAGGCGCTTGCCCAGGCTTTTAGCCACGGTATGTGCTGCGTCGTCGAACGCGCGCGCATCGAATACCTGTCGCCGCGTGATCGATACGACCGATACCCCCAAACGCAACAACTCGACTCGTCGCTGCGAGTCGTTCGCTATACGCTTCGAGTCGGTGTGAAACATGTCGCTATCGTATTCGACCGCCAACTTTGCGCGAGGCCAAAAAAGATCGCAGCAGTAAGATCGTCGCCTTCCCATCCCTGAGGCCGGCACCTTAATGCGATGGTTGAGTACGGGCAATTCCAAACCGTATCCGCCGAGCGCGCACGGCAAACACAGCAGCATAACCAGCATCGTTTCCATAGGTGATGCCGAAGCTTCAGCGATGTATCTTAGAGCCTTTTCAGCGTTGGCCACGCCATATCCACCTGCCGCTTTTGACAGGTATTTCCGAAGCAATCCGACCGTCGTCAAGGGTGGCCTCTCCCTAAAACCCCGGACCGCACTCCCGCAAAGCGCATAGGTGCCACAAAACTCTAGGCCAACCGCGACAAGCTCAATGCCCGACAGTTGCCTGGCCACCTGGAGAAAACAAGCCTCCGGCGAGCTAGCGTACAGGCTGTCACTTACACAGACAAACGACCCAGCCACACGAGCCTTAATCCACGTATGGCAGACCACCTGCTTCGATTGCCCGCGAGAAGCAGCGTCCGACACCATAAGGTGAAGAGGCTGAGATACGATCCCATATTCAGCAAAATCAAAATCGGCCAGTACACTTTTCTCGGGCACATCTCCTGCTTGCGGCATTGCGCGCGATGCACGCACATCCTCTAACGAATGCGCGCGCCAAAACTCAAGAGCAGAAGTATGACTGACAAAGATACTCATGCGGCAACCCTACCACGAAGTCTGCGAAGAGCACCAGAGTGATTTTTTGCCACCGATTTGGCAAATTCGCACCGCTTTGCGTCCATTGAGAAGGGCGGTTGACTGGGGAGATAAACCGGTAGTCCTTTGAGCAGGCCAAATGAAACACATTTTTCCTAGCGCAGTCTAGCTTCGCCGCTTTTGGATGCAAAGCTCATGAAATTTGCCAAGTGAGGTCGCTTTTCCGCATCGCATCGAAGAGGCACCTCAATCTCGCCACCTTTCATCGCATCCCTATCAGCGGCCTTTGTGCTTTTCCTTGCGCTTGATCTGCTTGAGCTCAAAGCGACGCTCCGAATCAGCCTGGCGGGCTTCGCGTGCGTCTGCTTTGCGCTCGACTTTGCGCGCCTCGTAGCCGGCGCTCAGTGCCTGCTGGGCTTTCGTGCCCACGCCGGGTTGCTCTACGAGTTTCCTCGCCTCACGTTGACGGCGTTTAGGGTTATGATGTGAGAGCAGGCTGGATGCGCCGAGCAACGTATCATCCTCCGTCAGATCGAAGGCAAGCGCCGACCAGCTGCGGCATACGAATGCAAGGATCTCGGTATCGGCCGGCTCGGTCGCGCCGAACACGATGCGACACGCACCATAGCCCCCGGATTCCTCATGCTCACAGATGCCGACCCAAAATTGGCCGTCGTGCAGTATCGTCAACGTCGATGAGAGGGTGACTTGCATAGCTCCTCCTTTATGTGCCGTCGTACCGCAAAGAACGGACAACCAAGGAGGCGGGTTACTGACAGAACAGCGAAACGCTCTGCGCCTGGACTACCGACCGGACCGTGTTTTTTTCTTTGCTCGCGCCATAATAGCACAGCGAGAGCGTCTACCGACAATCCTCCAGCACGCTCGCAAGCGGCGTCACGCGTGCGTACATAGCGCGGCCATTCCAGATTTCCCTGCCCGTGCACCCCGCCCAAGCTTGTTGCCCGGCCTTCTGTCGTGGCGAGCGTGCAACTTACCACCTTCCCTCTGCAAGTTGGGTCAAGTA
>NZ_JAVWUP010000196.1:0-4264 GCF_036667095.1 Gordonibacter sp.
CCAAGTTAACGATTGCTTGAATTTAAGTACATCTTTGTAGTCTTGGGGATGTTTTCCCGACACTTCCGAAGCTTCAAAAACACTTCGACCTCCTTGCTCCCAATTAATTACGTGGAAACGATTACCATACCACTTTCTGAATGGTCCGCCTTTTGATATCGGAAACCATTTTCCGCTAGAATTAAGACATTCGTCGTTTGAGGAGATTCGAAAACATTCTGCATTATAATTCGGCTCCCACCAAAGCCTTAAAAAGAGTCCGTTATCGGCGGTTACTATACCTTTTGATGTTACGCCCAGCTCCTTCAAAGGAACACCAATTCTAAATGAAGAATCAACCGCCTCGCTCGCCCAATACGCAATAGGCCAGCCGGGAATAGACTTGAAACTTTCGGCATCAGCGTGGTAAAACCAGCCGCAGTCGGGTTTCTGGATGGCCTCATGAAGAGCGGCGGCTTTATCAGCTTCGCTGGAACCGTCAACTAACCTGAAATAAATTCCTTCTCCTTGCGTCTTGCTATTATCGAACACCGTCGCTGTTGTAGAAACAACTTCGCCGCCGATGGCATCAAATGCACGTGCTCCCAGATGAGCCATCGAGACGATACCGTAATTACCGATAATCTTCTTACGCATCTTCTCGTAGGAACTCAAGAACATCCAAGAGTGCATTGTTATCTCTGCTACATAACCACCTCGCTGGACAAAATCAAGTCCACGTTTAATGAAGCAAGTACACAGGTCATTGCTCTCTTCGGGATATCGATCCTTGACCCATTCTGACGTCCAAGGCTCCAACGCACTCTTTTGCAAGTAAGGAGGATTAGCAATCACCACATCGTACTTCATCACAAGCGGTTCGAGCCTAGACAGGGATTTATCAACCTGCTCCTTCGCACCAAATCCGAAGATACCCTCCTCATTCTCCAAGCTCGTAGCTGCGCTGCGCAAGGCACCCATATCCTCCTCTGTTGGCACGAGCAGGCTCCCGATTTCGTCGAGGTGTGCAAGCGCCCCCAGCAGCTCGGTCTGGTCGAGCAGGAAAGGCGCGCCAAGCTTCTCTTGCTTATGACGAACGCCCACTATAGCGTGGCGTTGTCCCTCGTCGAACTCCACCTTGCCGAGCACGATGATGCGCGGTCTCACGCCGCGTCGCAGGAAGCGGCCATCATATTCACACGCTTTCATCGTCAGCGCAAAGCTCGCCATGGCCGCAGCGCGAGGGTCTATCTCGATACCGGTCAGATTCTTCTCCATAATGAGCTGCGGGATGTCGCGACGCGCATAGCCGCGCTCCTCGTACATGGCAGCCAGCAAGTCGAATGCATACACCAGAATATGACCCGAGCCGCAGGCTGGGTCGAGGACGGTTATCTCCTCAGGACCCTCGATCCGAAGAAACCCGCCCGCATCGCCCTCCGGCACGAGATAGTAGTCCATCTTGGATGCCAACTCGCTTTGAGGACTGTTGAGCATCCAGAGCCTACCGAGGGAGTTCTCGGTCAGATAGCGCACAATCCATTCTGGTGTGAAGAGCTGTGTGGCGCATGGTATGTCCTCCGCAGAAGCCTTGCGCTTCGATGCAAAGTAGTCGTCCTTCTTCTCGGAAACGTAGTACTGGTACATCCAACCCACGATCTGGACGCCCTCGCGCCAGTCGTCTTCGGGGATGTCCACCACACAGCGATTCACGACGCCGCCCTCGCGCAGCAACCCATCGGGCAAAAGCAGCTCCACCGCAGCGCCCACATCCTCGAACACATCAGGCATGCAGTTAGCGAGTTCGGCACATTGGGTCAGGAACAAGTACCGGAACGTCGCCTCATCGTCGCCTGCCTGAACCAGTTCGGCCACATGTACTCGGTCCAGTCCTTCGATATCGACCGACAACGCTTCTGTGAGAACCTGTGGTTTGAAGGAGCCGTCGTTGGCGGAAAGCACGCGAGTACGAGACGGCAGAAGGTCGTTCACTTCCATGAACCGGATCGCCATGATGCGGTTGAACCACGTGTAGGCGGCACGTTCGGCCACCCGTCCGTGCCCCTCTTCGCGGATGGTAGCCAAAAGCTCTTTTCGCTGCTCTTTTTCCGCGGCGGTAAGGACAAACCCGCCCACCGCGTCTGCATCCGCTGTACTTGAAGGGTTCTCGGAGATGTCGTATATCGCGCACCTGCGCTTGACCTCCGAGATGAGCTCACGCCGGGCCCACATACAGTAGGACTTGATCACGGAGTCGTTCATGCTAGTCACCGAGCCTTACCGCATCGTTGTCTTCCAGGGCGCTCATCAGGGTGTTCTTCAGGCTCTGGACGTATTCGTCGACTTCCCCTTCGGTATGCATGGTCTTCGTCGGGCAGACGCGGCTGCGGTGGAGAACGGCGGTTTTGGGCTTCGGCATCGGAGGCGTTTTTCCGCCCCGGCCTTCCTCCTTCTTTCGCCGCGCGTCAGCAATGGCGCTGTCGATCTTGGCGTATTGTTGGCTCGTCCATGTGACAAGCTGGCTCACCTGTGCATCCAGTTGGCTGCAGCTCTCCGTGCCGTGGGCGGCATCCCGTTTCGCGATGACAGCTTGCTCGACCTGGGACACCACCAAGTTTGCGGCGCTTTCGCATTCTTCGCATTCTTCGTCTGCATAGCGTTTAATCTGCTCGACGGCGTCGTCGATGCTTCGCAGCAGGTCGTCACGCTTGACGCCTGCCGCAGCCGAAAGCTCTCTTGTGACGGTGCTGTTGAGGACACCTAAGTCCTTTATGCGCCCGTAAGGCTCGTCCATGGCGAGGATGCCTCGGATTTGAGCGATCGCAGCCTGGGCCTCCGAGCTTCCTTCGATGTAGATGCCTTCGGTGACCAGAGATTCGGTGAGCCTCCTTGAATCGTCGTAGAGGCGCGCCTGCGTGGCGAAGAAACCACGGATCTTCTCAAGGTTCTCGCCGAGGTCAAGCAGGCTGTCATTAGTCTGCCTGTTGGAGAGCGACTTGCAGAACAAGACGGGATCGACCGCGTTTACGAGAAGACTCTCGATGAACTTGCGGCCATCGGCAACGATCTGCTTTCCCGGATAGGGCTTATGCGAGTACCACTTCGCCAGCATCTCTTGGCATTTGTCGGAAGCGTTCTTCAGATGATCTTTCGCGAACACGACAAGACCGTCCTCGTCCCCGGGCACCTGGTTGGTGTCGGCGAAATCCTTCATAAGGCGCTGGACGGACGCGAGGGTAGCCGCTTCGATGGCCTCACGCTTCTCCACCTGCGCCTTGTCGGCATCCTTGCGCAGGTGCTGCATGATGGCATGAGTGTCACCGCTGTCGAGCTGTTTCCCGCCCACGGACATGGCGATGCGCTGCCTGTTCAGCAGCTGCACCATAACGGCCGCAACGTCAATCTCGCGCCAGCCGTAGGGTGCTTTCTGATACTTGCGCTGGAGGTCTCCCATGTTGGTCGCCTGGTGGGTGTACGCCTGTGCGTCGAGGTAGCTCATGACCTCGTCCATCGCCCTCCAGTTAGGCTCATGTCCGTCCATGTCGATCTGGTTGCCCGCCTCGCCGCGATACATAGCGAAAAGGTCGGAATCGGTGTTTGCCGGCAGGTCGATGTAGTTTGCCTTTGTGTAAGTGCTCGTCACGAGGTCGTCCAGGATAGCGTCGAGCCTCTTGCCCGCCGCCTGCTCCTTCACGGTCACGCCGCGGCCGTCGACCGCGAGCCTGCCGCATACGATGGCGTCCTCGAGAGACTTCTTCGCGGCCTTCTCGTTCTCGCGGGCCTCCTCGCGCTTGCGCTTGACTATGTCTTGCTTGGATGGCGACCATTGCGAGGTGGTGCTCATGCGCACGTACTTCTCCACACGGCATGACATATCCAGAAGGTCGTAATAGTCGCCCTCCTCCAGACCCACCAGTGCCTGACCGGTTGACTTCAGCGCGAACTCCGGCTCGGACAGGCGTGACCACTCGTGCGCGTAGGTGATGGTATTCAGCTTCATACCGCCCTGATCCTTGCCGTGCACGCTGTCGTCCACATAGCGGTCGAACGGGAAGTCGTTTTGCCCCACGCGGTGCTTGGTCGTGGTGTAGATGCCATCGAAGAGGATGCGCTTGATCTTATCGGTGACCTCGCTGGCGTCTATCTCAACCTTGGATATCTCGTCCGCGACGTCCTGCTCCTCACTGGTGAGGAAGTTGTACTTGTCGCCGTTTCGGGCGACTTTATTCTCGCGAACAAGACGTTCGAGCGATTCCAGGACCTGCTTGCGCAGGGCAATCTTGTC
>NZ_JAVWUP010000197.1:0-4232 GCF_036667095.1 Gordonibacter sp.
TGGTGGCGCAGCTGGCACACGCTGTGCGCCCCGACAAGAAAGACGATGCCGCAGCGGACGAGACAGCCGCAAACAGCACGGGAGAAGACGAGGGGATGCCGCGCACCTCCAGCATCGAGGCACATTGCAGCGGCGTTGCCGAACAGTACGGGCTGACACCGCGCGAGAGCGAGGTCATCGTGCTGCTGGCCTATGGGCGCACGCTCTCCATCATCGCCCGCGACCTGCAAATTGCGAAAGGCACGGCGCGCACCCATATCGAGAACATCTACCGAAAGCTCGACGTGCACAAACAGCAGGAGCTTATCGACCTGGTGGAGTCGCACGAAGCTTAGCTAGGTCCCTTGTCCTCGACCACAAGGCCAAGAAGGGCAACAGAGCAGCGAATGAGGGGCGATTTGGCAAATTCGGGTCGCTTTGCATGTAAAACTACCCTTGGGTAGCAAGGCCCTTCGCACCTCATCTTATTTGACCAGGTATTTTGGTTTTCCGTATATGCTGATTTTCTTTGGCAAGTCGCTTTTTGCATGCAAAGCGACCTGAATTTGCCAAATCGGCTTCATTTCTGTACGGGAGCAAAGCATCCGGTGCCGAGAGGCTTACACCTCGATCGGCTCGCTCGCCTCGGCCGCCTGCTGCTCCTGGAGAACCTCCTGCATACTGCAAGGCTTGGGAGTCTCACGGGACACGGCCTCGTCCAACTCCACCTGGTCGACCCCTTCGAGCGATATCCCCTTGATCACGTCGCCCACATCGAGCCGCTCGACCGCGTCCAACCCGTCGATCGTCATGCCGAACACCGTGAAGCGGTCGTCGAACTCAGGCTGCTCGGACAGCGAGAAGTAGAACTGGCAGCTGCCGCTGTTCACGTCGGACTTGTGAGCCATGCACAGGCTTCCCAGCACATGGCGGTTGTTCGGATTGCCCTCCCATTCGTCAGCAATCGTGTAACGCGCGTCACCTGTACCCGGATGCACGCCGCGGATAACGCCACGCGCCGCCGCCTCGACTTGAGCAGGACCCAACGCCCGCGTGGTCGGGCAGCCGCCCAGAACTACCGAACCCGGCTTGCACGCATGGAACTTCAGATCGTCGTAGAACCCGCGCGCGGCAAGCTCGACGAAGTTTCCCACCGTGGCAGGCGCGCCCCTCCCGTCCAGCTTTACCCGCACCGCGCCCTTCGTTGTCTCGATAACAGCAACCTCGTGGCCGGTCGGCTGGTAAAGCGGCGTGTACAGCGGCAGCATTACGCGTCCCATAGCATGTCTCCCTCGATCGATAACCCTGGCACGGGCTTTGTCCGCGCCCCCTTGTCATAGCCCCATGATAGGAAAGACCAGCAGTAGGCACATCCGATCGAGCATCGTATTTTCCATATGACGGCGAACCGCTCTGCAACTTTCGTAGCCAACCAACCTCAAAAGAGGTACCATCGGGAAACGCAGAGGAAACAGGTTGCGCAGCCAATGCCGAAACGCTGCGCACGGCGAACAAAGGGGACTTCCATGGCTCATACACTGTACAACGTGTTCTTCAGCCCGACGAAGAGCACCGAGGCGATCACGGACAAGGTGGCCGACGCCATCGCCCAAGACCGCGACCTGTCAAACCTCATCATGAACCTGACGAAGCCGAACAGACGCCCTGCCTTGGTATCGGGCGAACCCGGCGATGTGCTCGTGTTCGGATTCCCCGTGTACAGCGGCCGCGTGCCGGCCGTGCTCATGGAGAGCATCGCGCTGCTCGAGGGCGAAGGGGCCGTCGCCGTGGTCGTGGGCGTGTACGGCAACCGAGACTACGATGATGCGCTGCTCGAAGCGGCGGACCTGCTGACCATGCAGGGCTTCAACGTGATCGCAGCCGGAGCGTTTTCCGCAGAGCACTCCATGGCCCCGCGCGTCGGTGCCGGACGGCCCGACGCCGACGACCTTGCTGCGGCAACGCAGTTCGGGCACGATGTAGCCGCCCTTATTGAGGCTGGAGAGCGCAAGATGCCCTCCATCAAGGGCAACCGCCCCTACCGCGACGGCATGCCCGACACGGGCATGCGCCCCTCGACCACCGATGCCTGCACGGCATGCGGCATTTGCGTGAAGCTGTGCCCGATGGGCATCATCGACGCCGACGACCCTGCGAAGGTGGGCGACGGCTGCTTGCAGTGCAACGCCTGCGTGAAGGGCTGCCCTGAGGATGCCAAGGTCTTCGATGCCGAAGGGGCGAAGAAGATCGTCGCTATGCTCGAGGGCAACTGCATGGCCCGCAAGGAGCCGGAGCTGTTCTTGTAAGGGAAAGGAACGCTACCCGTCGATGGCATCGAGCAGCTCGAGCAATTGCTCGCGGTTTGCCGTGCCCGTCTTCGCATAGATATGGTTGAGGTGGGTCTTCACTGTGTTCTTCGAGATGAAGAGCGTCTTCTCGATATAGGCCCCCGTATGGCCCGTGGCCCAGATGGCCAGGACCTCCTGCTCGCGCGGCGACAGCTTGTAGCGACCGGCAGCCAAGCCCACGCGCTCATCGAGGTCGAGCGCATCGAGGGACACCGAGGCGACGGACAGCTTGTCGGACATAGGCGAACCCATGATAACCAGCAATGCCACCACCAAAGAGAGCAGGATGGCGATGGTGACCGTTTCCGTGCTGGGGAGCGCATCGGCCGCCACCTGTCCCAGACAGCTGCCGCCCCACTGCGCAAAACGCATGAGCGCCAAACACAGCAGCGCCGATATGCCGTCCTTGATGATGGAGTCGATCAGCAAAAACCACACGAGGTATTTTACCAGCTCGGCGCCGACAAGCGCCACGCAGAACGTCGTATTGCCCGCAAAGGGGTCAATGCCCGCAGGCAACAGCGCCGCAAGCGCCATCAACGGAAACGCCAGATAGAACGCCAGCAGAGCATTCTTGCGGTAAAAGTAGTACGCAAGCGCAATGGCCACGACCGAGGCTAGAGCAGGGATGCCCGCCATGGCGCTGTGGATGGTTTCCGCTGCGACCAAGCCGCCGGCCACGCCCGTCGCGCGCGTGGCTCCGTAGCTGAAATACGCCAGGGCAATGGCGACAACAAGCTTCCACGGAACACCCGCCAGCGACGCTTTCAGCCCGCGCGATGGGCGAACCTCGCACACCTGCTCGCTGCGCACGGCCGCGAGCAAAAGCGCATAGGTGACGAAGGGCAGCGCGACCGCAACCGCCAACGCAATAGCCGCAGGCAGCAAGGACACGCCAATGAACAGCACGAAACCGAACAGGTACGCCGCACCCGCGCAGATCGCCGTGCGACGCACCCCCTGCACGCTCAAGCGCTCCTCGCACCCAAGACGCAACGCGCTGCCTATGCCGCTCAGCGCGAATCCGAGCAGCATGAACTCTGCCGGAGCTTTGCCAAATCCTGCAAGTGCGGCAACCACGACCGCCGCGCTCGACACGATGGCAAACGTCGCCAAAATCACCTTGCGCCGTCTGAACGGCACGCTCTTGCACGCGGAAAACACCAGGAGCAATGCGGTGAGCGCCGTCAGAACCCCTTGTATGATCTGCGCATTGTCCACCGGCATACTAGGCCGCAAGTCGCCAAAAAGAAGCGACCCATTCCAGAACACGAAGCTCCAAGCTATATAGCAGGCAAGTCCAAGGCTGTCCAAAAGCATGCTTCTATTGAATGCGGAAGAGAGCGCCGACTTTCCCAGTTCGGCGACAGGTTCTTGGAAGTTGTCTGTTGCAGACGCATCGATTCTCATGCCTCGCATCATAAAGGAAGCAGCCGCGCTGTCAAGGCAAGCATTTGATGCAGCGGCGGCCCGTGCGAACCGAGTGCGACTCTGTGCGTCACGCTCCTGCTGGGAAAACCTTGGATAAACTCCGGGATGTCCCTTTTTTGGGACAGATGCAACAACCTTGCGCGATTCCAGCGGATTCACCGCGCAAACCTTGCACAAATCCAGCAAAAAACCAACGTGAATCAATCATTTTTGCTATTTGAACTGGGAAAATAGTAATTTCAATTGAACGGTTTTCTTGATAAAATGGATCTGTCGGCGATGCTCGTTTGGACCGAGGGCGGCGCTTCCGGAAGGAGGTGTTTGCCATGGACATCCTGGTGGCTCGTGCTGCTTTTTGCACGATAGGATCGTTCGTCATAGACGTTATCGTTTTTGTGATAGGGAGAGCGTCCGTTAAGGATAAGAAGAGCCGGTAGTAACAGCTACCGGCTCCGACCTCAACGCGTCGCCCGT
>NZ_JAVWUP010000198.1:0-4230 GCF_036667095.1 Gordonibacter sp.
CATCGCCGAAGTTGTCGAAGCATAAGCCGTCTCCAGTAATCAAACCCACAGGCAAACTTAGTGTTCGCCAACGCGATGTTGGCGAGCACGAGAATCTGCTTGACCTAGCGAACATATCCAGCAAAAGAGCTAGGCCGATGGACAGCGAGCCCATCATCAAAGGGAACCTTCGCCTCAACTCAAGTACGTGACGCGCAAATGTTTCCCGAACAGAGGTTTAGCAACCCAGGACGCATGGCTCTGTCAAAGCACCGTTCTTGATCGGTGCTATTTTAACGTGTATACTATCGTGAAAATTATAGTGAAAACATGGCACCGATCAGCAAGGAGAATGGCCATGGCCTTAACTGCCACCGTACTCGACAACATGGTATCCGTTTCGGCATTCAGCCGAGGAAAAGCGGCTCAGGCATTTTCTGCCGCCACTGACGCCTCCCCCGTGGTCGTTCTTAAGAACAACGCACCCTTTCGCATCATCACCACTCCCGACGAATACGCCTATCTTTCAGAAGTTGAAGCTGACATGGTCCTTATGGCAGAAGCGATGGCGCGTTTGAGCCAAAACGTCGAAAACACTGGTATCTCAGCAAGCGAAGTATACGCTGATCTGGGCATTTCCCAAGACGAACTTGAGCACATGGATGATGTGGAGCTTTCCTAATGTGGGAGCTCGAATATCTGCCTGAAGCAAAAGAAGATTTGCGACGCCTCGATAACTCGCAGCGTCTTCGCGTGGCAAAAGCTCTCGAGAAGGTGCGGGCAAACCCCCAATCGAGCGACGAGGGCGGCTTTGGCAAACCTCTGGGAAACAAGAGGGTTTCCCAATTAAGCGGGCTGATGAAAATAAAGCTAAAAAACGAGGGTATCCGCATCGTCTATAAACTTGAGCGCACAGAGAGCTGCATGCGCGTTATCGTTATCGGTGCCCGCTCCGATAACGAAGTGTATCGCGAAGCCGTCAAGCGTCGCCAATCGTACGGACTCTGAAGCCATCAATGCACCTTGTCAGCACACAGAAGCTGAACGCGAAGACGAAGTAGCGAAAGAAAGTGGTGTAAAAAATTGAGTGCACCCTGTTTATCATACTTCAAAGGGGCCCGCATCATACGCGAGCCCCGCATCATCCCAATCGTAAACCACTCTCTGCGGGATACCGACCCAGCCCCCGCGGCCTTCGCGATCTTTACGATCGAGTAGGTTTACCTGATCTAGAAAGTCTACGTAACCGAGGAGCCCTACGCAGCGATCTGCGGCGCATCCTCGCGGCGCGCCATAGCCTGCTCGTAGTCCTTGGTACCCACGAACACTTCCTGCGTGTACGGGTTGCGCTTGAGCTTCTTCGCGCGATACATGATGTAGGCGAAAGCTGCCACGTTCGCCAAAAGCGCGATAACCGATACCACCAGGTTCACGTTCGGGTTATTCACCGACTGCACCGCAAAAACGCTGGTATCTTGGAATGCCGGGAATACTTGAGCAAACATGCACCAGATAGCAAGCGTGAATGCGCGGTTTTGAATCCAACCGCCCTTGTTCCAAATCATCGCCGCCACGGTGGGAGCCAGTAGCAGTGCCAAACCGCAGTAGAACGCATGCGTGGGAAGGCAGTTATAGGTGTAGCAGAAGTTCCACAGGTCGTAGGCGATAATGAATACCCAGGTCATATCGGGCCAGAGCATGTCCTGCTTCTTCTTGGACACGTAGACGCCGAACCAGCCGGTCATGCACGCGATGTTGATAAGCCCGGCCACACCGTTGAACACGTTGTGCCAGCCGCCGTAGAGCGTCACACCCTCGCTGGAAACCCAGGTGGTACCCCAGGCGCGAATGGCGCTCTCGAAGTCGCTGACTACAGCGATAAGGATGTTGACGGCCACGATAATGAACGGGAAGCAGAGGAACCAGTGCTTCTTGCCCGGACCCCAGGCGTACTTGATGGCCATGAAGCCGACACAACCGATGGTGGCCGCATAGAGCTTCGCGTAATGGAACCAGCTGCTCATGTGCAGGTACGTGGGGTTGTTCAGCGCCCATTCGGCCCCCATGCCCACACCCACATAGATAGCCACAAAATAGATCGTGAGGGCCGCCGGTACTGCAATGAAGCAGAAGATGCCGCCCGCCTTCGAACGGCGCGCGATCTCGTTGATGAGGATAAGGCCGACGAACACCATGGCCCATCCGGCCCATTGGTAGACGGCGTTCTCGCCATAGACTTGGAACAACATAAAAACCTTCTTTCTCGCAAACCCGATAACCAAAAGCACCTTTTACTGTTATTTTACGCCCCGTGCTGCCCGTCATTTCGAACGCAGAGCCGCAGCGCCAGTACCAGCATGGCGGCATTCGCCGCCGCAGCCAAAGCGAGCCAACCCGCAGACGCGAAGCCATCGATATGCGCCACGTTGATGGACGCGAACGCAGGCACGGCGAACGCCATAACCACCAGGCCGCACACCAGTGCAGCAGCGATCATGCCGATGCCTACGCTGCGGGGGCTTTTTGCCCGCGCCACACAGGCGCAGGCCACAGCACACGCTGCGGCGTTCAGCAGTATCACGGCCACTATCAGCGCGAAGCCCATAAGCATCATGCCGCCGTCCAACACCAGCTTCGTCTTCATGGAGGCCAGCTGCACGGCCGACATGATGCCGCTTGCGAACACGAGCGCGCATACCAGTCCTGCCACCGTCGTGGCAGCCCCGAGCGCAAGCGCCGGGCCGAACCCAGCCAGGCTTCGTACGCCCTGGCCATACCAGTACGCGTACACCAGTACCGCGGCCACCGACAGCGCGCACACCAGACCGCCCAGCATCATGAACGCCACCAATGCAGGACCCGTGAGCGCCGAGCACACCTGGTTCAGCAGCGTACCCGTAGACGCAGCGATGTAGTCGTAGGTGAGCACGCCGAACGCATCCATGGCGGCAAGCCCTATGCGCCCGACCACGGCCACGGCAAGCGCCACGCCAAACACGCACAGAAACGACCACCTCACGTCTTTCATGGCGGGAGACGGCGAGGATGCACCGCTCATCTGGCTGCTCATTTCGCCACCTCGCTTCCCAGCTCGTTTTGCACCGCAAACGTACCGCACAGATATCCGCCACAGAACGCCAGGCTCACATCGCCCAAAAGCGAGCCTAGGATCGGATCGCCGATGTAGCTGTTCTCGCCGCAGGCACCGCCAGCCGTATGCCAGCCCGCATACAGGCCAGGAACAACCGTGCCCTTGGTGGACACTACCTGCATCTCGTCGTTGATGAGCAGCCCCGCCTTCGTGCCGTACAGGTTGCCGCCGATGCGGCAGCCGTAGAACGGCGGGTCTTTGATGGCATGCAGCCACTCAGGTTCCATGGGGTACATGAAGTCGTCCTCGCCGCGTGCGCACGTTTCGTTCCACGTATCCACCGCCGCCTGCAGCACTCCGGGCTGAAAACCCAGGTCACGCTCAAGCTCCTCCAGCGTGTCACGCTTCTTCAGCACATCGGCATCGAGCGCGTCCTGCACGCCGTGGTGCCAGTCGCGGTAGTGCTCAGGCACTTTGTCGATCTGCTCCAGGTCGGGCGTGATCAGCTTGCGGCAGTGCTCTTGGGCGAACCCGGCCAGATGGTCCTCGTAGTGCGCGTCGAAGATGATGTAGCTGCGGTGCCCCGGAGGCGTCATCTGGATAGTGGCCAGGTCGCCCAACGCATAGATGGCATCGGCCCCGTCTTCCTTCACCCGGCTGTCCATGTAGCGCAGGCGGTTGCCGCAGCGATCGACTGTGAACCACGGCTGGCGCGAGAGCTGCGTCATGCCGTCGTAGAGGAAGCGCGCCCATTGTCCGCCCTCGGCTTGCCAGTCCACCCCGCCGTCGAACGAGGCAGAGCTGTTGAAGCCCGATACATCCGCACCGGCGCCCAACCCCATGCGGAAGCACTCGCCCGTCTCGCCGCCGGTAAGGTAGCTGGACGCACAGCCCATAGCAGCCGTGGGAATGTACTTGTCCAGCAGCGCCTTGTTGTTACAGAAGCCGCCCGCCGTAAGAATGACCCCCCGTGTAGCGTGAATATACACTTCGCGCTCGTAGTCCTCCCGACACACCACGCCCACCACGCGTCCGTCGTCGTCGACCACTAAGGCCTCGGCTGGGCTCTGGAAGTGGTAGTCCACCCCGTGGCGCTGTCCGAAGGCGAACATGGCATCGGTGGCGTCCTTCATCTTCTGCACGTGGTGGTCCAGCGTGGA
>NZ_JAVWUP010000199.1:0-4192 GCF_036667095.1 Gordonibacter sp.
GTTCTACGTTAGACATTTCGATATTGCTTATGTTTTTAACCATGGTAGACCTCTCTATCTGTCCAGGCCGTGGGTGCGTGGACGGTTTGGTGGGAATTGGGTTGTCGGGGTGTTTTTGTTGATGGTTTCTGACGCTTTGCTGTCCGCCCGGGCAAGTCGTTGAGCGGCCTCGAAGAAGAGGCGACCCGCTTGTGCGGCACGCTGCTTTTCGGCCTGCGTATAGGGTTTAGGCAGCTGAAACGAAGGGAGTTTATTAAGGGTGTCAGCAGCAACGCTTTTTTTCACAAGGGTATGGTAGGTTTCAAGCGCTTTACGGCAACGGTGGTCGTAAGCTTGCATCTGTAGTTGAGCTTGATTTCCTTTTCCCAGCTCTCGTTTGACATCGGAAGTTTTGTAGATTTGCTCGGGCGCATTTTGGGAGTGGTTTAGACTACGGGTGATGCCTTGTGCCGATAGGGCGGCATCAAGTCTGTCGGCGCGACAGGCGCGCGTGGGGTTGTCTCGATCGGCTAGGTAGATGCGCCCGCAGCTTACCAGCAAGTCGATGTCGGCTCTATCCAGACACTGCTTGAATTCCTGGGGCGTGGCGGAAAGTGAAAGTGCTTGAAGAGCCATATCCCGCACTTCGCTTTTCCACGGTCGCACACCTCGAAGCTCAAGACGACGCTCGGTTTGGGTGATGCGGCGGGGTTGTGTCGAGACGAGCCTTTGGCCTTTGATGTAATCGGGCATGCGCGACAAGCCTAGTGTAGCGGCAATTCTTTGTAGCGAGTTGTGCACCTCTCGGACCTTTTCGTTATCAAGGGCGATCTTGCGACCGGCTTCAAGATCGACGGAATTCACGACGACATGAGCATGAACGATACCCTTTTTCCCCTGTGCAATGCGGGATTTGTTGTCGTTGTGCAGTATGATGACGGCTTCGGCTGTTGGAAAGTTTTCCTCGCACCAACGGTACGCGAGGTCGCGCACCTGCGCTACGCTGGCGTGGTCGGATGCGCTAGGGCTGATGATATATTCGCGGTAGGTCACAGAGCCGCGCAGATGGTATTGGGCGCGTGTGGAATCCAGTTCTCGATCCCAGTGTTCGGGGTCGGATACATTGAAGCAGATACGATCGAGTGCGCGTCCGTCGCGTTCGAGATAGTTGCGTCGAGCTGTGCAGGTGGCGTGATGGGCACCTGTATGGAAGGTCTGAGGTTTAATGGTTGGCATGATACCCTCCTTGATCGAGCGTGCTGCCGAGGGAGGTAATTGCTAGGTTGATCGCGGACAGGGTGTTTGCAAGCTCTGCTGCATTGATGGTGGCATCGTGGCAACGGTTGACTTGATGCGCAATCTGATTAACATTGACGCCCTCGCGCTTGAGCTCGCGATAGATTCGTTCGAGAAACGAATTGTCGGCGATGAATACGTGCGCGGGGTTGGTGATAAGCGTTCGCAGGTAGTCAGACTCGGTGATGCCAAGCTTCGACGCGGCAGAGGCAAGGGCTTGCGCCTCACTTTCGGTAAGACGAAAGTTTTTGCGGACGATATGTGTTTTCATCGAATGCCTCTTTTCGATAGGTGCGGAGCCGAATCCACGTGCGGAAGGCACGCGGAAGTCGGGTACGAAGGGGTGCAGGGGTACCCCCTGCCAAGGTTGACGAAGGAGTGCGAAATAGACCGAAGGGCTGTTTCGTACATACGAAGTCGTTTCTTGCACAAGACAACCGGGCAGTTTGGTTGGCGTGAGCACGTCTGCGGTGCGGCAAGTGATGGCGACCCAGGGGAGCCATCGAACGCAGCCGAAGCGCAGGTTCGTGCGAGAGTGTAGCGGTAGTGGTGGCGACCCATCGGGAGCCACCGAACGGACGCGGAACGGGTTGCCCTGCCCGGATGGAGGCGACCCAGGGGAGCCTCCGAAGGAGGGCGGGGCAACATCCGGCGTAGCCGGATCGACGGGATGGCGACGACGCGCAGTGGTGGATGTGACGGGATGCGGGGGTGTGGCAGGCTAGCCTTCACAGCTGTCACCGCCTTCACCGCAGGAGGAGTGTTCAAGCGCAAGGATGTTGCCGCTGCGCATGTGACGTCGAGTGTAGGTGATTCCCCGCTCGCGCAGGAATGCTTGATGCTGGGCCAAGTACTTGCCCAACACCGCAACGCTAACATCACCGATCCCGGCATCAGCAATCAACCCCGTAGCCGTTCCCTCCCACGCGCCCGGGCGCGTGGCCATGAAGTCGAGCACGCGCAAAACGGCATCGGGCACCAAGCGTTCAGCCAATTCTTCTGGGCTTGTTTTTGCGACAATCAACCAATGGCAGTCGCTAAAGCGCAATTGAAGCTCCTGAAACTCGACGTCGCGCCCCGTAAGGGATAGTTTGGCGCTGTTGGTGCAGCGACTCTCTTTTTCTAGTACGAACGTGCTGTCGGCGCACCCGGTAATTCCAGTCGTGCCCGACACGGTATTGAACACGTCGGAATCACTCATTTTGCGGGTGTGGTGAACCACCAAGATAGCCAGGTTATGCTTATCCGCAAACTGTTTAAGGGTGGTCAAGTCCCGGTAATCAACGGCGTAGGAGTTATCCCCGTTGGCTTGTCGGACGGCCTGAAACGTATCGATGACGACGAGTCTGGTGGCGGGGTGGGCTGCAAGGAATTCCTCCAGCTGGTTCACGAGTCCCGCAGGTATTTTTTCGGCGGCAATAGCGAAGTTGAAGCCGGGTTCCGCCTCGTCGGTTATGCGCCACAACCGTTGTTGGATACGGGAAAACGTATCCTCCAAGCATAGATAGAGGACATCGCACTTTGCCGTTGCAAAGCCCCAGAAAGGTTCACCGCGGCTGACATTGAGTCCCATTTCTAGCACGAGCCAGGATTTACCTAGTTTGGGGGCACCGACCAGAAGGTGCAGTCCCGTCGAAATTAAATCCTCTATGATCCAAGCCGGAGCAGTAAAAGGCTGCTGGAGTAGCCAATGGGCGTCACGCACGTCTAGCGGGCTAATCATAGTACACCTCCCAGCGGTCGTCGTGCGCAATGACTTCAGTTGGTGGGGGTAAGGGTTCTCCCGCGTGCCAGCGCCCTCGCACGTCGACATGGGCTGCAAGGTTAAGTGCTGCGTACAGCGCATCCAGCTTGTCGGCTGTAGCGAACGCGTAGTCGATAAGTTCATCCAAATCAGGGCGCTGATTGAACCCATGGCTCTTCAGTGTCCGCGTTGTTGTTGCATCGCGATAAGAACTAGCTGCCATGGTTATCGCCTGCTTTCAGTGCGCTTTGGCCAGCGCGGATCGATGGAACCGTGTTCGGCCAGATAGCGGTTGAGCGCCTCGGTTGGCACGAAAGCGGTACGTCCAACATAAATAACGCCAACGGCGTGCATCAACAGCAGCGCTTTGCTGCGGCCGCAACTAAAAAGTTGGCAAAAATCTTTCCATCCGAGATAGGGTGTGGTGATGTGAGCATCCATGATGCCTCCTTCCCTCGCTCCGCATTTGCAGGGCGAGAATTTGATATTATTCAATGAGTTGTGTTTAGCCTTAACCGGTTATGAGCTGGTTCTATTCTTACATGTTTCCGTCTGCGGCAGGGATACCCCCTTAGCCGTCCTAAACGCTTGAAAAATCTCCAGACATAGTTTGCCTCTTTCTACCTTCTGGCTAGTGATGCCGCGACAGCACTGGCCGGAAGGATTTATTTAGAAGTAATAAGTGCGCTACCTCGGTTGGAGGGCGGTGGCCACCTTTGCGCACTTCTATTGTGGCCTGATTATTTGACTGTTATAATTTATTTTAATAACAGTCAATAATTGAAGTGAGAAAATCTTGAGTTCAATTAACGAATGGACGTATTTAGATAAGGAAAAAGAGTGGAATGACCTGTTCACACGTGTGAGCGGGAGTAGTCTTCGTGCCTTTCCGATAGGCGTATTTCCTTGGAAAAAAATATCCAAGGTTGATGTTATGACATTCAACTCATGCCTAGAACCATCAAATTTTAGCCGTAATTGGTCTGGTTTCAACCCAATAAAAGAGACTAAATATCTTGCTTGCGATGTAGGGGAAACATCATTAGACTTAGAAACCTTACCGCTGAATTATGTCTACGATAATTTTTTGAAACTCGATATCGACAACACCGACAACGTAATTGAATTCATTAAAAACTACGGGATGCCCTATTGTCCCTATTTTGATTGCAA
>NZ_JAVWUP010000200.1:0-4168 GCF_036667095.1 Gordonibacter sp.
AGTAGCCCGCCTTCGCATACCCGACAGCTGCGCGCACTCCCTCCCGCGCGCGGCATTTAACGAGAACAGCGCCCCTTCCCCGGAGGCGCTGTTCTCCTACTTCCGCACGCCCGCTATTGTTTGGTCGACGATACTGTTCATCACGTCGGCGGTGAGCATGCCCGACACGTAACCGAACACGTTGCCCTGCTTGTCGATCATAAACGTAGTGGGGAATGCGCTCACGCCATAAGCTGCGAACAGCTGACCTGACGTGTCCATGAGCACGGGGTATGTCATACCGTACTGATCGATGAACGCCTTCACCTCGCCCTCGCTCACGTCGGCGTTGCTGGGATGGTCGGGTGTTTTGGGATTAGCCACGCCCAACACCACCACCTCGCCCTCGTTCTGACCGCGGTCGCGGAACAGTGCCTCGATGTCGGGAATCTCGGTTTTACACGGCCCGCACCACGTGGCGAAGAAGTTCAGGAACACCGTCTTACCGCGATAGTCGGACAGCTTGCGCTGCACGCCGTCCTGATCGACCAGCACGAGATCGGCCAAGGGTGCTGCCTGCTCGTCGCCCGCGGAGTCATCTTTGGCTCCCGACCCGCCCGAATCGCGGCCGTCCGCTCCGCCCGCCGAGCCGCTTCCAGCCGAACCCGTCCCACTGCCACCCGTTGCACCCGAGCCGGCCGCGCCTCCGTCTGCCGGCTGTTCCTGCGCCGTCGGCGTCGCCCCAAACGATGACAGGTAGCTGGTCACGCCATTCATCCATCCCGTCATGGTCATGATACCCATGAGCACCAGCAGCACGCCGCCCGCTTTCACCGTGTACTTCACGACCTCGCCATACGTACGGAAGAACCGCAGCACCTCACCCGTGAACAGACCCACCGCCACAAACGGTAGCGCAAAGCCCAACGTGTATACGGCCACCAGTCCAAAGCCCACCGCAGCCGACGCACTCGACGATGCCATCAGCAGCACACTGGCCAACACCGGGCCCACGCAAGGTGTCCATGCGAAGCTGAACGTAAAGCCCAAAACCAACGCGGCCAGCGGATTCATAGCGAATTTGCCCAGATTGAATGGCAGGCGATGCTCTTTCTCCACCAGCTTCGCCTTGCCGAACACGCCCAGCATATACAGGCCGAACGCAACCATGACAATACCGGCGACCATGGAGAACACCCGCTGGTTGCCGGTGAAAAACTGTCCGAGCGCTGTGAACCCAAAGCCCAGCAAAAAGAAAGCAAAACTCACGCCGATTACGAAAAAAAGCGTATTCACCAGCACCTTTTTGCGTGGATACTCGACCGTGCCATCATCGTTGACCTTGGCCGTACCGCCAGCCAGATAGCCTATGTATAAGGGGATGAGGGGCAGCACGCACGGCGAGAAAAAGCTTAATAGCCCCTGGATAAATACAGTCAGCGCCGGAACGCTCATCTCAAGCGAAAAGCCCATGCGAGTCCTTCGTTGTAGGGTGGAACTCGTTTATACCCTATACCTCAAGCGCAAATGGGCCCAATAGAGAAACACATGGTTTTCGCACGCGGACGTAGTCGCGAATCGTCTGCAAGATCAGTCATTGCGCCAGTACGTGCTATCGAGAGAGCCTTAGCGTTTGAGACCCGACAGGATTCCCGAACGCGCAGGCGGCTCCGGCAGATGGATTAGCCGCGGCTCGAAGTCGAACAGCTCGTCGGTAGATACGGTGGATTCCACCACGAGGCACTTCTTCAGGCAAGCGTCGGCGCAAAGGTTGCATTGCACGCAATCGGCTACCGAGAACTCCAGATAGCTGCCTTCACCACCATCGGGTACCAGCTCGCTTTTCCTGAGAGCACCGGTCGGGCAGAACACCGTGCACATGCCGCACGCAGAGCAAGCGTCCGTATCGATGAGCACGCTGCCGAACAGGCGTGTGTCGATCTCGGACACGACCGAGGCGCCCAAGCGATCCATCGCATCGAGTACGCGCATGCGTCGTTCGGGGTTGAACTGCGGCAAGGTACCCGAATCCGACATGCGCAGCCGATCGCGGAGCGACGGTGCGTCCGCGCCGTCCTTCTTGATGAACGCCACTTCGACGGTCTTCTCCGCCGCATCCTTGGCCACCGTTCTCGCCTGCGTAAAAAACCCGCGGCGCTGCGATGCCAGCAGGCTGCGCTGGTCCTCGAGCAGCACGTCCTCGGGAAACGCCGAGGCCCGCTCGACGCGAACCGGCGAGCCCTGGGCTGCCAGCAGCGTGTTCGCCGACGCCACCGTGGCGTCGATCCCCGGAACCGTCGCGCGGAACTTGCAGGTAGCGCACGCACCGTCCACCAACAGCAAGTCGCTCACGCCGCGGGCAGCAAGCCCCAACAACACGCTTTCCTCCATACGGGCCAAACACGGAACCTCAACAAACTTCGCCGGGTCGCCCAAGCGCTTGGAGGCGATGCGCGCGCAGGCGAACACCGCATGGCCGCCCGAGGCCACCACGACATCGGCCGCACGCGCCGCCAAATCCTCGTCGAGAGGCACCAACGGGATAAGCGCCTCGGTAGGACACACGGTCGTGCAGGCACCGCACGATACACACCGTCCCCCGTCGAGCGCCAGCACGTTGTCTACCGCGAGCACGGCATCGGCCAAGCAGGCATCGGCGCATTTGCTGCACGACGAATGGCGATTACGCACCACGACACAACGGTCGGTTGCCAGGAACACGGCCTTGCTCTCCAGTGCCTCGGCTATTTCAACGATATCGACAAGATTCGGCATAGTGCCTCGTTATCCCTCCAGGAAAGATTCTTCCAGCGAATGCAATTCCTCAGGGGTATTCGCGTTGATGAAGCACCCGCCCATGGGCTCGGCCTCCAATACGCTGGCTTGAGGGAACTCGAACACGTTCACGTCCTCGAAGAACGCTTGGGCGCGTTTCTCGCCGCGATCCAGCGCTGCACGCACTGCAGGAAGGCAGGCCATGCGGCGATACATCGCATGGAACGGCTCATAGCCGTGCTTGTTCACGGGAACCACCACATCGGCCCCCGACTCGTTCATCGCAAGCGCCTCGGCAACGACCAGCGAGCCCGACGCGAACACCATATCGCATGCCACCACGGCGACATAGGGGTTGCGCGCAGCCTGCAGGGCCGTGTAGAGCCCGGGCAGCGCACCGCGGAAGTCGAAGGCATCGCAGACGAGCTGGATGCGCAGATGCGGGAACTCGGCATGCAGAAATGCCAGGTTGTCCGGCTCGTTCGTTGTGATGATGAGATCGTCGGACACCGGCCCTAGGCGCTCCACCAAACGGCAGATGAGCGGTTGGCCCGCAAAGGGCACCGTCGCCTTGCTGCGGCCCATGCGCCTGCTCTCGCCGCCCGCCTGGATAACCACCGTCACGCGAGGGCGCACGTAATGCTCTTCCACGAAGTCGGCCAACCCGGCAATATCGTCCAGCGCAAACGACGGCACGTTGTACAGCTCAGCGGCACGCACGGCTTCTTCGATATCGGTAACCACCGCCACCGTCTTGTCCGTGGGAAGCTTGTTGGAGATGTCGATATGGTCGGGATGCTGCGTCTTGAAATGCGAGCCTTCCGCCTCGGCGGCATCGTCTTGCTCCGTATTCTTCAGGGTCGCCCGCGCCGCCTCATCGTCGGCGGTCGGCAAACCACGCGTGAACTGCGTGAAATCCGTGCCCAGCGGCCAACCGCGGCGCGCGCCTTCCGCAAACACCTCGGCAACCCGGGAGTCGGCATCGTTGCCGGAACGCATGATCTCGATCGTGGGGAGCCCGCTTTTACGATAGCCTTCCACCATCACGATATCGTGGCCGTACATGCTGCGCACGATGTCCGAGCACTCGACTTCGCCCTCAACGGTCTTGATACGCGCAATCTGGCCCGGCGCGGCGATTACCGTCTCGCTGGCTCCCGCGGCACGATGGCGGTACGAGTCCTTGCCGGGGTAGTCGATGTCGAAGCCCACATGGCTGTGGTGCTTCACGCTTCCCACGTCGTTGCCGCGCGCGACCAGCTCGGCAATAAGCTGCTCGATGAGCGTCGTTTTTCCTGAATTGTGTCGACCCACGATAGCAAGGGCCGGGCTTGGGATGTTCACCATATTCATGCACTCGTCCTTTCGGCGCATAAGTATAGCATGAGCACCCGGCGTCCCTGCCGACAGCACA
>NZ_JAVWUP010000201.1:0-4144 GCF_036667095.1 Gordonibacter sp.
CGCCGCCGTTGCTCTGCTAATGAACGCTGTGCGCCTCTTGCGTGTCCTGCTCCCGCGCGCCGAGGGTGACCATGACGTCCATCAAGTGGCGCACCGCATCGTCGCGGCTGATCGTGCCCACCAGCCGACCCTGGTCGATGACGGGGATCTTCTTGATCTTGCGTTTACTCAAGACGGCGAATACCTCGTCCACGGTCGCATCTGGTTCGACTGAGACTACGTTTCTTGTGGCGATGTCCTTTACCTGCAACTGCATGAGAGAGCCGCAGCGTTCGGCGAACGTCTGAGAGTCGTGCACCTCGCGCACCTCGTAGGTGGCATCGACCGTGTGTGCAACATGTGCGCCCGTGAAGCTGAGCAGATCGCCATCCGTCACAAATCCTGCAACGTGCTCTTCGGCACCCAGCACGGGAACGCCGTTGAGCTTGTTGGTTGCAAGAAGCTCAACCAACTCGGGTACGGTTGCGTTCGCGGAGATGGATAGCGGGTTTCGATCGATGAGAAATTCGATGGGAGAAGGGGTTTTCGGAGTTGCTTGCGTCTTCGCGTTCGCCACCCGGCTCTTCACGAATACGAGCGCTATTACCAAGCAGACGACGGACAAGCCGAAGCCAACCCAGTTGATCATCTGAAAAGCTACGACTGACGCTTCGTTTGCCTGAATGGTTCCACCTGCGAACAGCGAGAACAGCATGGCCATAACAGCCGAGCCCATTGCACCCACTATCTGTTTAAGCGTGCTGCTCGCCGATGTGGCATCCTCCACTAAATCATCCACAGCCGCCAGAGACCAGGTTGTTAGAACCTGCATTGACAAACCGAGACCCAGGCCGCGCAGTGCCTGGAAAAGCATGATTACCCATATTGGCGTTCCAAAATCGAAAAACGCCATGCCAGCCATTCCTACGCACAGAGTTGCACTGCTGACCAAAGTCACGCGACGCACCCCTATTTTCTCCGCAAGAATTCCCCCCAGCAAGCTGCCTGCAGCCATCGCAATTGCCGACGGAAGCGACAACATACCGGAAAGCGATGCGGAGTAACCACAAATACTTTGCGCATAAATGGGCACTACCAGGGTGATTCCTAGGCTGACGAAGTTCATAAGTGCGTTAAGGAGCGTTCCGATATTGAAAGGGAGATTTTTGAATACCGATAAATTGAGGAAGGGGGAAGCGAGCCGACGTTGGCGCCGTACGAACAAAATTGCGGTCAACACACCGATGACAAGCGGCACCCATACGAGTGGACTTGCGATGCCGAACGAACTTATATTGGAAAACGAAACGATGATGCCCACGCAGGGGACGACCGATTGTACGAGAGAGGTGAAATCGAGCGTGTTTTTCGTCGTGTCCGTTAAGTTCCGTGTTGCGACGAAAGCGACTGCAGCCATGATGCAGCTCGTTGCTGTCAGCGCAGCGAACACGAAACGCCAACCGTATGAATCGATAAGTATTCCACCCAAAGTCGGACCAATGGTGGGTGCTACGCAGACAATCAGGCCAACGATGCCCATAGCCAGTTGCCAGCGATGCTGTGGGAGTACTTTGAAAATGGCAATCTGAAGGTAGGGATATAAAACGCCGGTTCCTGCTGCCTGAAGGACGCGCGCTACTACGAGTACGGCGAAATTCTGTGCAAAGAATCCCGCCACCGACCCGATGGTGAGCAGTGCGAGGGAACTGAGCACTACCTGGCGTGTGGTGAATCGATGCGTGATATAGGCGGTGGGAGGAATCATTACGGCCAGAACAACGGAATAGGAGGTGGATACCCATTGTGCCATGCCGGCATCAATAGCGAATTCGCTCATGAAAATGGGCAACCCCGTTGCGAAGATGGTCTGAGACAGGTAGCCCACTATGCTCGCGCACAGCAACACTGCTAGAGTAACAATAAAACGAGAGTGAGCTTTTTGATGCATAACGGCGAACTGTTCCTTTCGATAGCAACGGCGCCCTCGAGGGCGCCGTCAGGTAACCATAACATTGACATTTGTTAGACTTTATCGGATGCTCGTCGTCGCGTCAAAACGTTTGAAGTCCTTAACCTGACAAAGCGAGGAATCCGTCATGTATTCTGGAAAAAATCCATCGGCCCTTAAATCTCAGCGCGCCTTGGCTTGGACGTTGTACGAGTTAATGCAATCTTGCGCCTATCAGAAGATAACCATTACGGAACTTTGTGCGAAAGCTGGTGTGTCGCGGCAGACATTCTACCAGCTCTTTGCAAGCAAAGACGAAGTCATCCGCATGTTTCTGCGCATTAAACTGCGACGCGGATTCGAGGACATCGATGATCGTGATTGCGTCGATTTGTCCGATATCATTCGCGACTTGCTCTTTCCGCTCGAAAGAGACCGCGCATTCCTTCGCCTTCTGTATCGCAACGGTCTTGATGGGCCGGTGTCAGACGAGCTTCTTCGCGTCATCTCTATCGCAACCGAGCGAGTTCAGGTTGCACATTCGCGGCGTACGCGCGGGTATGCCGATGCCTTTCTAGCAGGAGGGCTGACGAATCTGCTCCTTGCTTGGGTTATGGATGACGAGCCTCTTTCCGACCATGCCGTCGCGCGGATCATCTCGGACATCCTCCAAGGCCGCTATTACACAGATCCTCTAATCTGATTGAATCAGTTTGAATACGTATTTTTGGCATACTTGGCGGCTCATTTGTGCAGATCGCCCGGAACAACAAGGTTTTTCGTTGACTTCCCGAATGCGTCCGCGCTAAACTGCAAAGGTTCGCTTTCAAAAGCCCCGTGTATGCAGTGGAGCGTGGAAGCGCGAACGAAGGAGTCCAGACCTGAAGTCGCGCGCTGGCGTAGGAACCCGGCATCCATATCGACCTGCACTTTTGAAAACCGACACCCCGTTTGCATCTGCAACGGCCAGCTTCGCGCCAAGCTTCGTGCTTGCAAGGAGCCACCCGGAAGCGTGTGCAACGGAACCCCGACGTCGTGTACGCGCGACGTTTGGCAGAAAGATTATTGGAGGAAGCAGAAGTGAAGACGTATTACGCGAAGCCTCAGGAAGTTGAGCGCGAATGGGTCTTGATCGACGCCACGGACCAGGTACTGGGCCGCGTCGCCGTGAAGGCCGCTCATATCCTCAAAGGCAAGCATAAGCCGCAGTACACCCCGCATGTCGACACCGGCGACTTTGTTGTTATCATCAACGCTGACAAAATCCGCGTGACGGGTAACAAGGCTGAGGACAAGCGCTATTACCGCCACAGCGGTTTCCCCGGCGGCTTGAAGTCCGAAAGCTTCAACGAGGCTATGGCCAAGCATCCCGAGCGCGTTATCGAGCACGCCGTCAAGGGCATGCTTCCGAAGAACACGCTGGGTCGCGCCATGGGCAAGAAGCTCAAGGTGTACACGGGTGCCGAGCATCCGCATATGGCTCAGAAGCCGCGCGAGATCAAGATGGAGGGTTAAACCATGGCAGGTGAAGCTTTGTACTACGGCACCGGCCGTCGTAAGAACGCCGTCGCTCGCGTGCGTCTCGTTCCTGGCACCGGTAAGGTGACCATCAACGGCCGCGACGCTCTGGCGTATTTCGGTCGCGAGGCTCTGGTGAACTACGCGCTGACGCCGTTCAAGGTAACGGACACGGCGGATCATTTCGACGTTGTCGCCACGCTCAATGGCGGCGGCATCGCGGGTCAGGCCGGCGCGCTGCGCCACGGCATCGCCCGCGCCCTGCTTGCTGCTGGCGATTATCGCGGCGAGCTGAAGAAGGCCGGCTACCTCACGCGTGACGCCCGTATGGTCGAGCGCAAGAAGTACGGTCTGAAGAAGGCCCGCAAGCGCCCGCAGTTCAGCAAGCGCTAAGCTGCGAATCTACGGCACTGTTTGGGAGGGAGCCTACGGGCTCCCTTTTCCGTTGTGTGTACAATAGGCAGTTTACGTGAGAAAACGCCGATCGATGCTTCCTGATGGGATAGGTGGTTGCTGCCGGACTCGGCGGCTTGCTCATGGGTGCGGGAACGGCTTGTCTGCATGTGGAGTGGGGCCGCGCGTTGGGAGACTTAGGCTCGGGGGCGACTATCCTGCACGGTGTGATCGGCACGGTTATCGCCGCGCTGCTTCTTGGCGACGGCTTTTGTCCAGGGATTTTCGTTCGGCATCGTTCAGGCC
>NZ_JAVWUP010000202.1:0-4130 GCF_036667095.1 Gordonibacter sp.
TACATCCCGCCATTTAAAGCCTGAAGACACGAATTCGTTCGTGTCTTTTTTGCATCGTGGGTCTTTCCGTTTTTTTCTAACCAAGAGCCAGGCTCATTACTCTTCTGGCTCTTGGTTTAAAATGCCTGCCTATAATCAATGAGCAAAACATCATAGCTGTCCAATTCGGTTTGAGTAAATAGGGCGGGGTAGGTATAGCGCATCTTGGTATTCCTTTCTCGAATAATAAGGGAAGGCTCCCGGAGCATTCTAGCTCTGCCCGAGAAAGCTCCGAGGGTTTTTGGGCACACGACTACGCGCTGCTTTTGACAATTACGCATCACCCCAACACTATAATGCATGATTCACATAAGCATTTTGCGTAGAGCAGGATGAAATCATGCGCATATAGGAACGATCATTGCACATTATGAATTTTTATTGTGCTGGTTTCCATGTTATTGTTGGTGCTGCAAACGCGCGCGGTAAAAAACAAAAGACCAAGCTTCATATCCAAGGAGGAGCCATGAGCTACCTGAACGAAGATCAGGAACTGATGCTGGATGCTGTGCGTGAATTTGCTCAGACCGAGTTGCGTCCGCGTGTGCTGACGGAACTTGAGCGAGACATATTCCCCTACGATTTACTCGACCGCATGAAAGAACTCGGGCTTCCCCTGATGGCGATGCCGGAGGAGTACGGTGGACTTGGCGAGAGCATGGTAGCTCATGTGGCCATCGAAAAAGAGGTCGCCAAGGAAAATATGACCATGGCTCTCATCGGTACGAACTGTGTTGTGGCGTCACTCATCGTCAGAATGGGGACGCAGGAGCAGAAGGATCGCTATCTGCCAGATTTGCTCGAAACGCCAGGAGGCTTTGCCTTCACCGAACCGGCAGCCGGTTCGGATGCGAGCGGCATCGAGGCAACGGCTGTCAAAGACGGAGACGAATGGGTCATCAATGGGCAAAAGACGTTCATTAGCTTCATTAACCAGGCAAACTACTTCCTGATTTCAGCACGCACCAACGAGACAGGCGATGGCGGCATCTCGGCCTTCCTTGTCCCGAAGGATACTCCTGGCCTGAAGCTGGGTTCGATCTTTCATAAGCTCGGGCTGCGCGGCTCAGATACGGGTGAGTTGTTCTTCGAGGACGTTCGCGTTCCCGCTATAGCGATGATTGGCAAGGAGAACAAGGGATTGCACGCTGCCCTCTCGCTGCTTGACGAAGCACGTCTGGGCGTTGCGTCTTGCGCCGTCGGTCTCGCGGAGGCTGCTCTTGAGAAGTCAGTTGAATACGTGAAGGGTCGCGTTGCGTTTGGTCGCCCGCTGGCAACCAAGCAGGGACTCCAGTGGTATGCGGCAGAAATGGAAACAAAGATTTCCGCTGCTCGCGCATTGCTCTTTGAGGTGGCCAACGACTACGACGAAGGCCGTTCTATCACGGTAGGGGCCGCCAAGGCCAAGCTGTTTGCCACTAGCGTCGCTGTAGAGGTCACGGATCGGGCTATTCAGATGTGTGGTGGTTACGGCCTCATCGAAGATTACGGGGTGGAGCGCTTGTATCGCGATGCGAGAACCTGCGCCATCATCGAGGGTACGGATGAAATTCTAAAAATCGTTGTATCTCGTCAAGTTCTTTCGTAGATCAGAAGCTGACATGTTGGTGGAAGACGGTGGCTGCACCGTTTTCCACCAAGCAAATACCGAAGCTTTCTTTTACTGCAGGGGTGCTGAGAGGAGTGGGGCGATGGTGTCGTTTATCAGGGATTTAGCACGCTTTCGGGCGCGCAGGACTCCAGATCGAGAAGCCGTGTTCGATTGGGAATCCGGCATACGCTATACATGGGGCGATCTAGAGCAGCGGTCAACCAGCATGATTAAGTTTCTAGGAGAAACGCTTGGTGTGCGCAAGGGAGATGTTGTCGGCTTCGTTTCGCCGACTGTTATGCAGATGGTGGATGTATTTTTGGCTTCATTTACGCTCGGCTATATTATCGACACGTATAACTATCGCCTTAAGGCTTCCGAACTGGTTTCGCTAGCCGAGCTGGAACAGCCGAAGGTACTCTTCTATTCCAGCGCCCACTACGACAAAGCAAAGGCGATTGGTAATAGCCTTGGCGAGTCTTGCGTTCTCGTGTGCCTGGAGAATATGCGCGAGCTGGAAAATGGCTATACCACCAGTAATGCTGAACCGGCAGATGTTATTCAGCCGATACCACCCTGTGAGATAGAGTTTGACAATCCTCAAATGCTCATCCACACCGGAGGAACAACGGGATTGCCGAAAGCGGGCATACTTTCGTTTCGGTCGATCTTTATGAACGCCGTTAGCGAAATCATCACTTGTGATCTTACTCATGATGATTGTGCCTACATCGGAATGCCCTTGTATCATACGGCGGGGTGGAACACCATAATGCTTCCCTTATTGCTCTCGGGTGGTCGCATTGTTGTGTCCAAAGAATTCTCAGCGGATGTATTTTTGGATGTCGTCGAGCAAGAGCGACCTTCGGTGTTTCTTGGAACGGAGGCCATGTTTAAGATGATCGTCGAAAATCCTCGGTTCAGTAAAGTGGATTTCTCCTGCTTCAAATGGATTCTAGGTGCCGGCGGACCCGTTTCCCAAGCGACCATGGAGCCCTTTTGGAATCGCGGTGTCAAATTCTTTGTTGGCTACGGTATGACCGAAACGGGGCCGAACAATATCGTGCCAAATGTAGCGGAGTCCCTTGAGAAAAATCGCGCGAAACCTCATTCTGTGGGCAAGCCCATGGCGTTTACTGAACTTCGCATTGAACGAGATGATGGTGAAGAAGCGAAAGTCAACGAGGCAGGAGAGATTCTCCTGCGTGGAGCACTTTCGTTTAACGGTTACTGGAAGCGAGAGAGCGAAACACGTCAGATGTTTGACGGCGACTGGATTCGGACGGGGGATATAGGTACGCGTGACGAAGACGGGGATGTGCGCATCTGTGGGCGACTGAAAAACATGTACATCTCCGGCGGCGAGAACATCTTCCCTATAGAAGCCGAGCGCTGTTTGGAGGCGCATCCCGCGGTACGTGAAGCATGTGTGATTGGCGTTCCCGATGCCCGTTGGGGGGAGGTTGGTAAGGCTTTGATTGTTACAAAAGATAACTGCGCCATCGATCTGCTTACATTAGACAAGTACCTGCGCGAAAACCTCTCGAGCGTAAAGCGGCCAAAATATATGGAATTCGTCTCGGCCATACCAAAAAATGCAATAGGGAAGAGGGATGAAGCATTCATTGCCTGCACATATGGTCATGTCGAGCAAAAATTGTTAGCTTCGCTTTAAAAATAAAGGACAAAGGAAAGGATTGGATTCAATGAACATTGTTGTTGCATTTAAAGTCGTCCCGGACGACCAGGACATTCAGGTGTGTGCCGATGGAAGCCTCGATTTTTCCAAGGCTCACCCCATCGTGTCAGCATACGACTTGAATGCCTTGGAGGCTGCTGCTCAGCTGGCTGACGGCGGTTCGGTTGTTGCCATTACAGTGGGAGCGGCTGCTATCAATGACTCCAAGCTCAAGAAAAACGTGCTCGCTCGCGGTGCCGACGAACTTGTCATGGTAGCCGACGATCGCTGCTCTAGCATGGACGCCCGCGCGACTGCTGCCGCGCTGGCAGATCTTACAAAGAAAGTCAGTGGTTACGACCTTATCCTGTGCGGAGATGGTTCTGCCGACAACTATGCGCAGCAGGTGGACGTGCAGTTGGCTGGAAAGCTGGGGCTTCCCGTCGTGAACGGTGTTTCAAAAATCGTTCCCGTCGATGGTGCCCTGGAAGTTGATCGCCTGCTTGAAGATGCGGTGGAATCCGTGCGTGTGCCTTTGCCGGCCGTTGTGTCGGTATCTCCAGACATCGCGCTACCGCGCATTCCGGGCATGAAGGATATCCTGGCTGCCGGGAAGAAGCCCATGAACGTCGCTGATGCTGAGGGTTCTTATGCCAGCGCCATCGAAGTCACCGAGTGCAAGGCCCCGAAACAGGCCGAGCGCAAACTGGAGATTCTCGATGCTTCAACCGACGGCGCTGTTGAGCAGTTTGCTGCCGCACTCAAAGCGGCTCTGTAGAAAGGTGGAGTGTACTATGAAAGCACTTGTTCTCGCTGAACGTT
>NZ_JAVWUP010000203.1:0-4065 GCF_036667095.1 Gordonibacter sp.
GATTGGGTGCGTTGTTTGCTTTTTTGGGTGAGCTCACTATGGCGCTGGCGCCGAGTACCGTGGTGTTTATTTGGGTCGGGCGCGTATTGGTGGGGCTGGGAGCAAGTTTCCTTATTCCTTCGGTTTTGGGCATTGTGCCTGCGCTGTATCAGGGTCAAAAGCGCATATTTGCTTACGGATGCGTTACTGCAGGAACGGGTGCGGCGGGATTGATGCCCATACCGTTTGGGATGTTGTTGGATGCGGCAGGTTTTCGGATTACTTTTCTGGTGATGGCCGCTCTCTTCGTGCTGATCATGGCTCTCTCTATGCGCTTGCCGCTTATTGAGCGTCCTGCTATCCGCCCGAAATTTGATAAGCTCGGATTTGCCACCTGCTCAACGGGGCTTTTCTTCTTGCTCACCAGTATTGCCTGCGTATCAATCTGCGGCATTATCGAGCCCTTGCCCCAGGCTCCCCTTGTGTTGTTCGGTATTGCGCCGACGGTGCCCATGGCGTGTTTGGGTGTTGCTCTCCTTTGGGCCTTTTCGCGTATCGAAGCGGCGAAGGAGCAGCGGGCGGAAAGCCCTCTTATGCCCCGTTCGTTTTTAGGCTCGCGCGCTGCCCGCCATTCACTGTTGGCAGTTGCCTTCGGATTCTTTCTTGCGGGAGCCTTCAACATCTTGGTTATTCCCTATGTGCAAATGGCTGCTGGCGCGACAGCGCTCGAAGCAGGATTGCTGTTCGCCTGTGCGGGCGTGCCAATGGTGCTGTTTGCGGTAGGGGTGCCTAAGGTGGTTCCCTGCGCAAAGGCTAGGACGGTCATTCGCCTTGGTTATGCGGTGGGGGCTGCGGGGTGCTTCATTATGGCGTGGGGGTTAGGCCAGCCTGCGGTTTTGGTGCCGGTAGGTGTCGGCATGTTTTTTGCTGGCACGGGTATCGGTTTGGTGAATTCGCATGCAAGCAATGCCGTTGCGTGTTCAGTAGGCGAAAAGGACGTGCAGCAATCGGGCGGCATTCAAGGAACGGTACGCGACATTGCTCATGCGCTTGCAGCGGCGTTGCTGGGTAGTGTTCTTGCGCTGGTGCTTTCCTCTGTATTTGCTACTGGCTTGACGGGGGATGCCGTGCTGTCCGATGTGACGAGAGGGCAAGCCGTCGAGCTGCCGAGCACCTTTACCAGCGATGCCTCTTTTCAGCAGATTCTGGACGAATCTGATATAGCCAAGGCTGATCAAGAGCAAGTGCTGGAGCGTTATCGTGGCGCGCGTTGCGCGGCGAACCAGATTTTGCTGGTAGGTTTGGGAGGGCTGGTGCTGTCGTTGCTGCTGTTTACGCGGGGCCTGCCGGGACACAAGAAGCCGGATGACTCGGCGGCAGATGCGCGGGGTGTTTGAATCGGCTGTTGGCCAAGGCACCGAAGATAAGGCGGAGGAGGCGAATTGGGTGAGTAGATTGATGCTAAGCGAGCGCCAAATGAGTGTGGTGCGTGATCTTCTGAGGAGAGACGATTACGTAGCTGTTGGCGTGCTTGCCGAGAGATTTGCCTGCTCAGAGCGCACTATTCACTACGATACGCACTCCATCAACCGCTGTTTGACATCACTGGGGCTCAGGTCGTGCATTGCGGGTCGTCGTGGACTGGGTGTTCGGCTCGATCTTGCCGATGGCGAGCGGTTATCTGTTGAGGAGCTGGTAGAAGGGGGAACGTTTTCGGGTTATTCCGATTTGGAGCGCTTCGTGGAGGGCATGCTCTTGCTCGCCTGTGACGAAGGTCGTCCGCAAACTGTCAAGTCGCTTTCGAAATCTCTCTTTGTCAACGAACGCCAGCTAAGACATGATCTGCATGGATGGGGTCAGCTCTTGGAACCTTTTGGGTGTTCGCTTGAGGTTGAAGGACATGTGCGTCTAAAGGGCGATGAGTTCGCCGTGCGCGTCATGCTTCTCTTTTTGTTCTGTTCTTTCGCTCCAGTTTCAATGTTGCATGAGGTTGATGGGCGTTTTACCGCCAATACGTTCTTGATGAAGAGGATAGTTGAAGCGCTTGAACGGTGCCAGGGGTTTCCTTTTTCAGAAAGTGCGCGACGAACGCTACATTTTGCAGTAGGTCTTGCTCTTTCTCGTATGCGTGGTGGGCATATAGTTTCTTTTGATCCGCACGACTGCAAGTCTCTACCTCTCGGTGATCAGCTAAAGCGTGATATTGCAAGGGGCGCGGGTGTGTGGCCGACCGAAGGCGAGATGGAATTTTTTCGTCGAACGATCGTGTGCGGAACACGACGATTCGATACGCCCTTGGAAGGGGGGCGTGTTGAATCAAATGACACGGTAGAAGAGCTGGCTTCTCGTTTGCTGGAAGCCATGGCACCACTGATTGCGGGTGATGAGTTTCAAAACGTGAGGGATATTCTTGAGAGTTTAATCGATCATGCTCTTATGCGGCGCGCATTACATGCCCCTATTCCTTTTCGAGATCCGTTTGCTATTAAAGTATGTAACATGCCGTGGTATGTAACGGTTCTGAATGCTCTTTGGCAGGTCGATGACCTTATGGCCTTAAAAATGTTCGGAGGAGATATCGATAGGATAGCTCTGCTTATGCTGTCGGTGTTTGAACGCGTACGTCCCTATGAGAAATGTCGCATTGCTATGGTGGTGAATTGTGGCGTTGAGCAGGTATATTATGCGCGACATCGCCTGGAGCGGATGGTGCCCGACAGCGAAGTGGTTCGGGTACTGTCCGACTCTTCATTCGCTAAAGATGGATCAACTTTTGAAGACGGAATTGATATGGTAGTTGCTTTTGAGCATGTCGAGACGACTATGCCTGTTTGTCAGATTTCATTTGCGGTTGACGAGAGCGATGCAAAAAAGGTTTCTCGTGCCCTTGCGCAGTGGCGCAAGGGCATGCGCCACGAAAATTCTGGCGGGCTTGTCTGCCCGTGCGAGACGCTTGGCATTCACGTTGGCTCTCCCGTTAATCTGGCACAAGCAATCTACCGAAGTGCCGTGGGTGAAGGTTTGCTGGAGGCTTGTGAAGAGACGTTCGAGTATGTGTTTAATATCAGCTGTGTTATTTGCGAAACGATGGCCGTGGCGGTTATTCCGCTAGCTGGCGTAGTACGCACAGCGGGGCGCAGATATGTTACCCAGCCCTTGTTTGTGGGACGAAAACTTGGGAAGTTTGCGGTGCTCTATGTAGCTCAGGATGATATGCCCTTCCTCCCCTCCGTTGTCGCTCAGTTCAAAGAGTATATGGACATTCCTGAGACCTGCGCAGTTTCATGGGAGCTTCCTCCCTTGTTGGGGTCTTGTGCAAAAACCTAGGTGCAGTTCGGCAGTATATGAGACAAAGAGAACCCTCTGACAGTAAAAGCTGTCAGAGGGTTCTCTTTGTATAACGGCCTATGAACAGGCAAAACTACCATTGCAGTTACAACTGCAATGGTAGTTTCGCGCACGAAGCTTTTCGCGGGTATTGTAGCGTCACAGATCGGTTCTCCGGAAAGTATGGGCAAGCCGGGGAAAGATGACATAGTTTCGAGAGAGAGGATTTCCTATGGGAAACGTAACGTATGTTGATTTGGCACTGCCGCTGCAAAACGGAAGCGAAGAGGAGAAGGGGTTTGCCACCAGCAATCTTCAGCCGGTTATCTCCTATGAAACCCACGAAGATCACGCCGGTGATGGGGCGGCCATCCTGGGCATTTCAGAGGAGGAATTCTCCGCTCTGGCTGTTGGCGACAACGCTCATTGGAAATTAGGGGCTGCGTGGGAGACACTGGAGCTTGTAGGGCATGCCGGTACACACGTGGATGCTCCCTGGCACTTTTTCCCCACGACTGCCGATGGTACAAAAAAGGCTTTCTCGGTTGATGAGCTTCCTCTGGATTGGTTTTTTGGCGATGGTGTAGTGATCGATTTGACCCATGTTGGAGATGGTGAGCGCGCGGATGTGGCTGACGTGGAAGCAGCGCTTGCGAAGATTGGCTACGAAATCAAGCCTGATGACATCGTCTGCTTGCGCTTCGACAAGGACAAAGACCACGGAACGGCAAAGTATTGGCGCGGTTGGCCCGGCATTTC
>NZ_JAVWUP010000204.1:0-4017 GCF_036667095.1 Gordonibacter sp.
ATCTTTCTCCATAAAATCACAACATAAAATTTCGGTGAAATCAAAAGGCCTGTTCGCGACTCTAGCAAAGCGTTTTGCTGCCTCGGCGATCCTCGAAAAGCTAAGAATTAAGGGGCTTGCGAAGAAGGCCGCGCCATTGCTGGTGCGGCCTTCGCAGGGAGGGGAGGAAGAGTGGGCCGAGACTATGCGGTAACGGTGGGCAGATAGAATACTCGCGGACCGGTGTCCTCTTTGGCTAGGTAAACATCACCCTTGCGTTCGGTGACGAGCTTCTTCATTTCGTCGAGGTCGCCGAAGATGCGGGCTTCTGCCATGCACGCTTGCACGCATACGGGGTCGGGTTTGCCGGTTCCGGCATGCTCGATGCAGAAGTCGCACTTGTCCACGGTCATCTTCGGCATGCCTTCGTAGGCGACGCTCTCGTATTCGTTCAGCTCCGTACCGAAGTAGCCCTCCGCGTTCTCCACTAGGAAGCGCGCACCGTAAGGGCACGCCTCGATACAGCTTTTGCAGCCGATACACTTCTTCTTGTCGATGATGACGATACCGTCTTCCTCGCGGATGGTGGATGCCCCGGTTGCACATGCTGCCACACAGGCGGGCTTCTCGCACATCATGCACAGCACCGGACGGATGGTGCGTACCGCGTTGGGATAGGTTCCTTCGGTGCCACGCAGCACGCGCGAGCGCATCACGCCGGGAGGCGTGCCGTTTGCCCCCTTGCATGCCACCGAGCAACCGTGGCATCCGACGCACTTCTCAAGGTCGATCACGAATCCGTAAGCCATGAAAATCCTCCTCCTTTCTAAAATGATTTAGGAAATCTTCTCGAGCTTGCAACGTACACACTGGTCAACGCCGGACCCGACGTATTCCATGCGCTTCGGGTCGCCAGCGGGTACCAGGTGGTTCACGGCTGTGCCCTTGGTTTTTCCGATGGGCTGGTAGTCTGACTTCGAGTTCAAATGCCCGCCTACCGAGGCAACGCATTCGGGATGTACGAACTCGGTGAGCACGGCAATACCCTCGATGGCGTCGCCGTCACGGTTGGACAAGCGCACCTTGTCGCCCGACTTCACGCCCTTGGCCGCGCCGGTTGCGGAGTTGATTTCCAGGAAGTATGTGCTGTCGTCGGCTTCGTTGATCTCGTTGATCCAGGCGTTTTCCACCTGCCAGGTGTCGGTGTTGATGGCATTGGTCCAGTATACGGGGAACAGCTCGAAGCCTTCTTCCTCCACCTCGTGATCCAGGCAAGGCATGAACTCGGGCAGGGGGATATAGTCGTCGGTCTCCCAATAGATGCCGAGTTTTTCCACTTCGGCCTCGATTTTGCCCTTTGCTTCCAGCATGAAGTCGAAGTACAGCGGGATACGGCCCTCCATGCCAGCGGCAAAGACGTATACTTCGTCGGCCTTGCGCTCGCGGGTGAGCACGCCGTTCTCGCGGAACCAGTCGATCCCGCGGTCTTCTCCGGCCAGCGACTTGAGCGCTGCGTCGCACACGCGCTCGGCCGTGATCTGCTCTTTGCCGTCCAGCTGGTATTCCTTGGCAAGACGGTAGTACTCGTTCAGAGCACCGGAATACTCGGCGGTCTTTCCGGCCTTCGCGGCAAGCGCGCCGAACGTGTCAAGAGCACTGGGGCAGTTGTCCTTTGCGTCTACGATAGGCATGCGCCCTGCCACGATGTAGGGTACTTCCGGCAGGCCGGGCACTCGGTGGTTGTTGAACGACAGCGGGAGCGGGTCGAAGCGCTCAAGGTAGCTGGGCTCGGGGATGATCAGGTCGTAGTAATACGACGAATCGTTCAGGTAAATGTCCATGCCGAAGATCCAGTCGAACGACTCCAGCACCTTGGCCTGATAGTCGTGGTTGCACCAGTTCTTCAGCGGATTCGACGCCATGCAGAACGCCACTTCTGACGGCGTAGTGTGATACACCTCGGGTTGCACTTGGGCGATATAGCCGAAATGCTGGTCCATAGTTAGTGGCTGCAGCTCTTCCATGGCCTGAGATGTGGGCGTGTAGCTTGCTTCCCGGATGTGCTGGTAGTGCGATCCGTTCACGGGGAAACCGTGGGCCATAGCTAGATCTTCGATGAGGCCGTCTTCCTCCCAGACGGAAAACTCCCAGTTGTGGTCCTTATCGCCTTCGTAGAAGCCGTGCGCGTTCTTGGTGTAGTAGCCCAAATAACCGCCGCGAGCGAACGTGGCTCCGATCAGCGTGTTTAATTGAAGGATAGCCCAGTGGGTGATGAAGCCGTGCTTGTGGCGGGCTATTCCCGAGAACGTATCTACGGCGGCGGGACGGTAAGGGACGGTCAACCCGTCCACTTCGACCGTCTGTCCAATGCAGGCGGCTTCGCCGAATTCCTTCGCCAGTCGACGCGTGGTGTCGGCGGGCACGGTAGTCACCTGCTCGGCGTATTCAGGTGTGTACTTGGCGATGGCGTCCTTGAAGATGTTGAACGCCGTGCGCACCGAAACGCCCTCGACCTCGAAGTTGCCAACGAGTGCTGGCTGCGTGGCCTCGTCGTAGGGTTTTGCCGTGTTGTCCGAGAGATCCCAGTACAGGGCCTTGTTGCCCTTCGCACTGCGCACGATGCGTTGCGTTGCGGGGTCCACGAGTGCGGGTCCGTTCGTGCGATTGGTTAGGAACTCCTTGTCGTACAGGTCGTACTCGTTCACTAACAGGTTAGCCATTGCTAGCGCTACCGCGGCATCGGTTCCGGGGCGGATAGGCACCCATTCATCGGCTTTCTCGGCGGCACCTGACAGGTGGGGGTCGAAGTTCACCAGTTTGCAGCCGTTTGCGCGAGCCTCGGCAAACACTTTCGCGGTGATACTGGTGCCGTGGCGCGTGGCCACGCCGGCTTGCGTGCCGAACTGCATGAGATACTTGCAGTTGCCGTAATCGGGCAGCGCATTGCCACAGCCGGTGAGTAGTGAGGAGATGGGATGCGTGGGTGCACCGCAGATGTCGGCTTTGAATGGGATGGGGATGTTGCCATTGCTGCCCAGCCAGTTCATAGAGTCGATCCACGAGATAATACTGGTGATAAGCGCGAATACGATGACGGGCTTGTTCTTCTCCTTCTGTTCGTCAAGTTTTTCCAGAATAAGGTCGTACGCTTCGTCCCAACTGATCTCCTCCCATCCGGGGTCGATGCCGACACCTTTCTGCGGGTTCGTGCGCTTCATGGGCTTGGTTATGCGGTTCTCGTCGTAGAGTTGCATGATGCCCGCAGTTCCCTTGCCGCATAGATGCCCCCAGCCAGCAGGGCTGCGGTCGTCGCCCTTGATCTCCACCAGCTTGCCGTCAACCACGTGGCCGAGGATGCTGCAAGCATTGAAGCACATGTTGCACTGCGAAGGCAGCCATACGCCTTCGTCTTTGGCGGCCGTTGTCGTGTTTTGCTCGTCTTTCGCGTTGGGCGTGCTGCATCCGGCGAGCGTTCCTGCGATGCCGATTCCTGCTGCCGCAGCACCCCCCTTTACGAAGCTGCGGCGCGTGATGCCATCGATACTCTCTCCCATAGATTCCCCTTCTCTCGATATGACACGCATAGGACGTTTCCCGTCGTCTCTTTCAACGGGTGGTTGTTCAGGCGGATCTTCTTGATTGCTGGGCGGACACCACCTCCTCGAACTTCCGTAGGAACCGGTCGACCTCGTCAGCAGTGCTGCGGCTGCTGAAGCTGACGCGGTACGTGCACTGAGCGAGGTACTTGGGAACGCCTGCGAGCTGCAAGGCCAAGGGATGCTTTTTGCGCCAGGTACCGGCAGGCACGCTCGCGTGGTTCGTGGCGCAGGCCATAGAGGCGGAAAGATATATACCGGCATCGCTCAGGCGGTCGAGTATGAGGCGATTGTCGGTGCCGGGCAAGGTAAAGTTCACGATGAAGGGCGAGCCGTCTTCGCGCGAATTCACGATAAGGTCGGGATGAAGGCAGCGTAGCGTGCCGATGAGCCTGTCGCGCAAGGCTTCCGCCTGTGCATGGGCGCGAGCCTGCCCGTCATG
>NZ_JAVWUP010000205.1:0-4007 GCF_036667095.1 Gordonibacter sp.
GGCGCGAACGAGAAGGCCAATCCCATGCTCTCCGGATCGGTGGCCTTGCCCGAGGACCACTATGCAAGCGGCCAGTCCGGTGCTTTGGAGCTCGATCCGATGCACGAACTGTGCAACACCTGTCACGTGCAGGGATAACGCGCGATCGCATCGCCCATTCGGCTGGGCGGCCCCCTCCGCCGCCCAGCCTCACTTTCAGACAGGAGTAGACATGGTCATCTCAAGCTTGGTCGTCGAGACGACCCCCGACACCACCCAGCAGGTCGCCGGCGAGCTTGCCGGCATCGACGGCGTCGAGGTTCACGAGATCAACGGCTACAAGGCAGTAGTCACCATCGAGGCCGACACCTTGGACGACTCGCACGCCATCGCCAGCACGTTCATCACGCTCAAGGGCGTTATCGGCGTGAGCCTGGTGTACGCCAACTTCGAAGACGACCCCACCGTGCAGCAGGCCACCGTGCGATGAAGGCCATTCCGGACAAAGAAAACACCTCAAAGGGCCTGGATACCGCTGCCAAGGCAAGCACCTCCCCACCTTCGGGCGAAGCAGAGCGCCGAAGCGTCCGTCCTAGCAGACAGAGCGCAAAAGGCGTGTCAACGAGCAGCGCCGGCACCCCGAAGCCCGCGAACACTGCATTCCGCCTCAGATGGACGGCTGCACGGCGCGCCGTGCAGCTAGCAGCGCTCCTGCTATTCGCCGCTCCGCTGCTCATGGCAGGATGGAGCCTTCTCGGCCTGACCGTCGGCGGTGAAGATGCTATGGCCACACCCTCCGCCCTGCCCTTTTTCGGCAGCTTGTCCTCGTCCTCTCTCGGAGGGGCGACGTTCGTCGACCCGTTCGCGGCCCTGCAAGTAGCCGCCGCGTCCAAAGCGCCCGACCCGAACCTGCTGCTGTTCGCCCTGCCGGTCGTCGTCGCGTACGGCCTAGTTCGCGGCCGCGCCTTCTGCGGTTGGGTGTGCCCGGTGAATCTGGTGCTGGAGGGCGTCGACTTCATCCGCAGGAAGCTGAACCTCTCCGTGAAAGAAGCGCCGATTCCCCGCCATGCAAAACTCTGGGTCGCGGTTGCCGTACTGGCGCTGTCGGCCACCCTCAGCGTGCCCGTATTCGAAGCGCTCTCGCCGATCAGCGCGGTGAACAAGGGGCTGTTGTTCGGCAGTACGGCCGGGCTTTTGATGCTGGCGGCCATTGTGGTCGCCGAGCTGTTTTGGGCCCATCGCGTATGGTGCCGGTCGCTCTGCCCGCTCGGCGGCTTCTACGAGGCCATCGGACGGTTGGGCAGGGTAAACGTAAAGTACGACCGCGACGCCTGCATCCACTGCGAGGCATGCCAAAAGGCCTGCTTGGCCGACCCGATCATCCTAGCACCGGTGCTCGACGAGCGCGACACCGTCGTCCGCGCCGGCGACTGCATGGCCTGCGGCTCATGCGTAGACGCCTGCCCAGCCCGAGCCCTGTCGCTCGGATTGGGAAAGCGATAGGGCGCTACACGTCCAAGAGTTTGTGCCGAAGCGCGTAGGACACCAGGTCAGCGCGAGTCTTGAAATCCAGCTTCTTGTACAGCTTCGCACGGTGCGCCTCGACGGTCTTCACCGACAGGAAGATGAGCTCGGATATTTCCCTGTTCGTGTAGCCTTTGGCCAGCAGTTGCAATATCTCCAACTCGCGGTTCGAAAGCTGCTGGTAGGAACGGTCGTCCTTGGTGTTTCCACCCGCAAGCTGCTTGGTCAGCAGCGCTGCCATCTTCGGATGGATGTAGCTGCCTCCTTCGACCACCGCACGCACGGAGCCGATCAACTCGTCGGACGTCGAGTTCTTCAGCACGTAGCCCGAGGCGCCCCCGCGCAGCGTGTAGAACAGGTACTCCGGCTCGGCGAACATCGTAAGGATGATGATCCTCGTTTCGGGGAAATCGCGCGCAATCTGCTCGCATGCCACCAGCCCGCTCTGCCCGGGCGGCATGGATATGTCCATGAGCAGCACGTCGGGCCGCTCGCGTGCGACGACAGCGTAAGCCTGCGTGCCGTCGGCAGCCTCGGCTATCACGGTCAGGTCGGATTCCTGCTCCAGAATCATCTTGAAACCCGAACGCACGATCTCGTGGTCGTCGGCCAATACAATGCGGATCATACGCACTCCTCCCGCTCTTGCCCGCGCATGGGCGCGACCAGCACCACCTCGGTACCACCTGCGCCCGACTCGATGCGCAGCGTGGCGCCGATGAGCTTGGCGCGCTCCTGCATGCCCGAAAGCCCGCACCCCGTGCCCTTGATCACCGGATGCTCGGTGTCGAAGCCGCCGCCATGGTCGATGACGCTCACATGCAGCCAGCCGCCCGTGTCCTCGAGTCGTACGTACACTTGGTCGGTATCGGCGTACTTGCAGGCGTTCAGAATAGCCTCTTGGCAGATACGGTAGGCTTGTGTTTCCAGTGCCTGGTCAAAGCGCCGACACGACAGCCCGCCCTCGAATACGACCTCCGTACCATAGGCCTTCTCCAGCAAGGACGCCTGCGAACGCAAGGCTGGGATAAGGCCCAAATGGTCCAGCGCCGAAGGGCGCAGCTCCACCGACAGGTTGTGCAGTTCGTCTAAAATGCGATCCAGGTTGGCGAACGTCTCGCCCAGAAGCTGCCTCCCCTCGTCGTCGCCGACATGGGACTCGAGGCGTTTCATCAAAAACGAGACCGCGAGCAGCTCCTGCGCGATGCCGTCGTGCAGCTCGCGCGAGATACGCTTGCGCTCCTCCTCCTGCGCCGCAATGACGCACGAGACCTCGGAATGCACGAGAAACGGGCTGTCCCGCGACTCGTTGCGCTGCTCGACCGCGATGCGGTCGAAGTCCATGAAGTCGTCGTCCACTACGCCAAGATCGCCAAGGCGCCCCTGCAAGTCGCTTATGAACTGGCAGTACACCTGCTGATTCCGCGCATCGACCGACCGGTAAGCACACAGCAGCGCACCCACCACGCGGCCCGCCTTCGTCAGCGGCAGTGCGCAGAAGCTGTGCAGGTCCTCCGCGAACACGATAGGGTACGACGAGTATTCCTGCGGGTCGATCTCCTCGTCGATGTCGACGAACATCATGGGCTTGCCCGCCTTGATGACGATGCCGCCAATGCCGTGCCCCGGTGCCAGCACGATGCGGTGATGCCGCTCGTCGGTTGCCCCCGCGCTGTATATCCATTTGAGCGGCGCACCCAGAAACGCCGTCAGCCCGATGGCGACGAAATCGAACCTGTAGTTTGCCTTCAATTCCTTGACCGTCCGAGCGTACTCAGCACTGTCGCCTGCCAGTACCTTGTCGCTGAAATTCGATACCCCCATATGCCGTCCCCTCGCCGTTGCGTAGGCTCCGATACGCAGCCCACGGCCCATTGGCTTCGCGCGCTGGCTGTTTCGAAGCTCTATTATCCTCTATTTCGGCAAAGAGCGCGAACCGAGAGGGAAAACAGCGCAGCCCCACTTCCAGCCGCCCTCCGACACATCGGCCCTGCAATTATGACCGTCCTGGAAGCCCTCCGCGAGGTACTAGCTTTCCTCGTCTCTGTATGATAAATAAGTCATACATACTCCAAGGGCGGCTGACGATACGCACGCCGGACGTGGTGAAAAGCTTGCAGTATTTTCGTTCCTTAGACCAGACGAAACGCGCATCTTCGTCTGGTACGGCTGACTGCTTCCTTAAGGCTCGGGGGCAGAGTAGCCGCGGAACCTGGTACTACAAACGGTCTTGTTTCAACAGCTATCGAGGCGTGTATGGTCATGAATGCGCCCATGAGCTAGAGGCGAGCCGCCTTATGCAGGCTTTAGGCATCGCGCATGTCGACTTCCAGGACTTCCAGGATTTCTGCTGTGGGTTTCTGCTGTGTGAAAAATAATCTTTGACACCTTTGAGGAATCTGGTAAACTAACTGCTTGCTGGATCGGCAACGATCAAAGCCCAAAACGTGGGCGATTAGCTCAGGGGGAGAGCACTACCTTGACACGGTAGGGGTCAGAAGTTC
>NZ_JAVWUP010000206.1:0-3993 GCF_036667095.1 Gordonibacter sp.
CAACGCAACCAGGGCTGCCCAACAACGCGAAGATTCTTCTGTTTCGCTAATATCGGCAGCGCCCCGCTCGTCCCGATAGGAACCGCCGCCGAGCCCACCTTCGGCAAACACCTCCCCAAGGCGTCTCACACACAGGTCAACTCTGGAGTAACCGCAAACGATGACAAAATGGCGGCCAAGAACCGCTTTGGCAAACTTTCCGGCAAAAGGAGTCAAGTCGCAAATCCGCGACCTGGCATTTTACTGAAATTGAAGAGAGGGTCACGTCCGAAATCTTACCAAAGCGGCCATTGGGCGCCATTTTCCATCACACCCCCGCCGAACCACGTTTACGTAGGGATAATCGTGACGCTTCGCGCCAACGAATCGTTTGCCGCAGATAGACGTTTTCCAGAACCTTTCGCACAGAGGGTAATCTTGGCATAAGGGCAGACGGTCACCGAATTACACTTGGCAAGCCTCCCTGCAGCCGTCAGCTACGATGCGCTCAAAGCGCTCTCGCCCGCCTGCACCGCTGCCTTGCGCGCAAGCGGCGAGAAGCGCAGCGCTGTCTCAATGAAGCTGTCCACGATCCTACTGCGGAAAATGCGCTTGTCGTACGCCAGGTAGATGATGTGGAAGTCGTCGGGTACGTCCTCAAGGGGGATCTTGCGTACATGGTCGAACCGCTCGATAGCGAACGTGTCGAGCATGATGCCCGGCACCTGATGGTTCGAAACGATAACGATCGTCAAGTTAAATTCGTCATCGTAGTCGATCGAGGGCTCGATGCCGTGCGCATCGAACAGCCGACGCATCTCGTTGCCAAGCGGCGTTCCCGGCCGATAGCTGGCGAACGGCAGGTCAGACAGTTCGGAGAGCCTGACGCTGTCGCGCTTGGCAAAGCGATGCTGCTCGTGGACCACCAACACCAGACGCTTCGTGAGCATGGGCAGATAGCTAATGCCCGGCTCGTTGTCGGCCTTCGAAGCGAAGATCAAGTCGTATTCCTGCGCCTTGAGCGCGTTGGTCAACGGCAGCGAGAACTCAACCGTAAAGCCCATGCGCACATCGTAGCCGTACTCTTCCCAAAACTGCTGCAGTAAGGCAGGCAGGAAGTCGTGCTGGATGGTGGGGATGGTGCCGATGCTGAGCGAACCGCCCGACGGCGCGCCATGCGAACGGACAGCCGCGATGCCCGCATCGAGCTCGTCGAGCACCGAGGATATCTTGTCGTAGAACTCCCGCCCGTGCTTCGTGGGTCTGATCTGGCGGCCTTCGCGATAGAACAGCGGCACGCCCAGCTCGTGCTCGAGGGCTTTGATAGACAGGCTCAGCGTGGGCTGCGTGATGTAGAGCTCCTTGGCCGCACGGGTCATATGCTGCAACTCGGACAGCTTCTTGAAGTTGTAGAGCTGGGAGAGCGAAATGGAAGCGGAGCTGTTCATGTAACCTCCTCGCATGCCGCAGCGGCGCCTCGCAAGGAGCCCCTTCTCGCTTCATAATAGAAGCACTTTGAGACGCGCACCACGGCCATAAGCCCGATTCTGTGCCGATTAAGGCTATTCCGTCCAGAGCGCGCGCAAATTCTTATTCCCTATCGCAAGCGCAGCCAAGCCCGAGACCAGCACGACCACCAGCATGACCAGGCCCACCGAGAACACGGCGGAGAACCCGTAGGACGAACCCACCCACGCCCAGATCATGGATGCAAAAGCTCCGATAAGGTTGAACACGGTGGAGATACGCGAGTAGATGACGGGATACTCGCGCGTGCCGAAAACAGCCCGCGTGAGCGCGGGGACAAGCACGACTGCCGTGGCGTAGAACGCTCCGAAGATGAAGGCGCCCGCATACAGTGCGAATTCCGTCCCCACGCCGAACCAGCAGAGGAAGATGCCCACGACACCCGACGCGAACGCAAACACGAGAGCCCCCTTCACGCTCTTGTCGACAGCTGCGCCCAGCACGATCTTGAACAGCGCCTGCCCCACCATCATGACCGTCGACATGACGCCGCCCACCACCAGCACGTCGAACGCGACGCCCGAGAGCGACTTCGTGTACGTGGGGAACTGCATGGCTATGAGGTTTGCGATGTTGATGATGCCCGCGCAGAGGCACACCAGGTAGAATGCGGAGGACTTCATGGCCGTCTTCGCCGACAGTCCCTGGGGCTTCGCGGCCGCCTTGCCGTCGACCACAGTGGCTCCGTAGGGGGCGAGTCCGCAGTCTTCAGGGCGCGTACGTACGCAGAACAGCGTGAACGGCAACGCCGTGATCAGCGCGATAGCAGCCCAGATGAGATATATCTGATGGAAGTCCATGCCGCTGGACTTCAAAGCCGTGAACACCACGGACCACAGCGCTCCCCCGATGCCGGTGAACGCCATGCACAACCCGATGAAGAACCCGGCGCGTTCGTAGAACCAGTTGTTCACCAGTACAGGAATAGCCAACCAAAGGATCGATATCTCGCCCAATCCCAACAGCACGCCAGCTGCGTAGAACAGGTAGATGCTAGTGGAAAGCCCCATGACAAGAAACGCAGCACTTACGCAGCACGCGGAGACGCTCAGGATAATGCGCACGTCCACCCTCTGCAGCAGCTTGCCGGCAAAGGGGGAGGCAACGGTCATAGTCAGGTACATGATGGTGACATAGAGCGCAAACGAAGTGGTAGGAATGCCGAGCGCCTCCGAGACAACCGGCTGGAACAACCCCCAAGTGGAAAAGCAGAGTGCCGAACAGCCGAACGTGATCATGATGCCGGTGAGCACGACGAGCAGATGGCGCGTCGAAAGTTTTTCTCTTGTTTGAGCAGCCACGCGAGCCTCCTTGCGAGTGGTCGCGGGTGCCTGCAAAACGGCCGTCCCCTAAAACACGACGAGCGTGCCGTCGCACAGCGCCTGCGACGAATACCGGAATAGATAAACGAGAGACGGACCCGGACGCTTGAGCGGGCGTCCGGGTCCGCAGGGTGGGGTGCCAGCGCTCGCGCGCGGCGGAGTTAGAGGTTTTTGAACTGGTACTTCTCGGGGTTGTCCTTCACATCCTGCTTGTTCTTCGGGTTCATCTTGGCGCGGCCGATCACGCCATCCTGGGATACCGCCCCCAACACCTGGTTGCGGTTCTCCATCTTCACCTGCGTCTCGAAGCTCGTGCCGTCCACGGCGGCATGTATGGACTCCTTTGTGAGCCGCAGCGCCATGGGGGCGGTGGTGTCGCACATATGGTGCGCGAGCGCCACGGCCTTGTCGACCACCTCGTCGTCGGGCACCACCTCCAGGCCAAAGCCCCAGCTGTGCAGCGTGGCGGCATCCCAGCGGTCGGGCGAGGACATGATGCGAAACGCCCTCTCGTAGCCGACGATCTTCGGCAGGTAGAACGAGCCTGACATATCGGTGCCGGTGTAGCCGATGGCCAGGTAGCCGGCGTTCATCTTGAAGCTCTCGCCCAAGATGCGCATGTCGCAAGCGCAGGACAGCGACATGCCGCCGCCCACCGCGTAGCCCTTGAGCGCGCCGATGATGGGCTGCTCGCAGCGGTGCATGTACACCACCTGGTCGGAGCACATGCGCTGCATGAGGTAGTACATCGTCTGCACGTCACCCATATCGTCGGGGTGCTCCATAGCCAAATCGTTCAGGTTGAACCCGGCGCAGAACGCACGGCCCTCGCCCGTGAGCACGATGACGCGGCACTCATGGTCCATACGCACTTTGATGAGGAACTCGTTGAATTCGGCCATCTGGGCGTACGACATGGCGTTCAGGTTCCCCGGATCGTTGAACGAGCAGATATAGACCGGGCCGTCCTTGGTAATGGTGATCTTCTCGTACGTATCGTAGGTAAACTCGGGCACGCAGTACTTATCTTGATAAAAACCCATGATTCCTCCTCGTAAACGGGACCGTCCCGGAGACTCTGAGCATCCGGGATCGCTTGAATCACAGATTACGGACAGGGAGAGGAACCGTACACGGACAGGAATCCTGGTTTTGTCCGAAGCGG
>NZ_JAVWUP010000207.1:0-3988 GCF_036667095.1 Gordonibacter sp.
AAGAATCGAGTGTCTGCAATCAAGCTGTTTTTGTACCAATCCTTTCCCGATGATGATTTTGACCGCACAAGAATAACGCTCAACACTATCGTTGATTACCACAGCTCAATTGGAAGCGGAGAAGGCGCGTCAATGCGTGCAATCCAGGGCTCCGATCTGCGCTCTTATGCGAAGTTTCTGCGCAGCAAAGACATTGATGTCGGCCCGCTCGATGCCGTATCGCTTTGTGGCCCGACAAGGCGCGACCATGTAGTTCCCGGACGCCTCTGCGAGCACGACTACGGGAAACTGAAGGCATCCTGCGATACGGGAACAGGAAGAGGTACCCGCGATCTCGCAATGGTTCTCTGCATGGGCAACCTCGGCCTGCGCGCTTGCGACGTTGCCCGCCTCAGCCTCGATGATGTGAACTGGTCTGAGGGGACGCTGTCTGTCCATGACTCCAAGAGCAAGACGGCAAGAACGCTCCCCCTTGATGAGGATACCGGACTAGCACTCGAGCAATATGTCCGCAATCGTACTCCGAACCCAGGTGCGCGTACCCTGTTCGTGAACACCGCGGGCAATCCGATTACCTCAAGCCAGGTCCAAACAGCAATCTTTCTCGCGGCTGGTCGAGCCTGTATCGACTCCTATCACGGAACGCACGGACTTCGACGTATGGTGGCGACGAATATGGCAAATGCGGGTGTCGATGCGAAGACCATAGCAGATGTTCTTGGCCACGAGCGAATAGACACGACGGTGCGCTACGTAAAGGTCAGTCCGAACAACCTGCTCAAAGTCGCAGCTCACTGGCCGGAACAGGAAGCAGGCTCACATGAGTAGCCTTGAAGAATCGATCGAAGGTTACATAGCATTTAAGCAGGCTCTCGGCTTCGATTATGCCGGAGAGGCGCAGCGGCTGCATGCTTACCTCGCATTTTGTGATGGCGAGCCGCTTACGGAAGAATCAGCATTGGAGTGGGCGTGTAGCGGCCCTGGGCATCCTCGCAGCTATCAAATCCAGCGCTACGAAACCGTGAGAAGGTTTTCCGAGTTCGCGTATGCCCTAGATCCTGGCATCTTCAAGTTAAAACCGGGCATTCTCGGCTCAGTGGGCAGCCGCATTGTTCCCTATATCTTCACAGACGAAGATATTCTCATATTGATGAAGGTCGCTCGCACATGTAAGTCACCCGACGGATTGCGCGGCGAGGGGCTCGCGTTTTTGATTGGGCTCATGCGCTCATGCGGGCTGAGAATCAGTGAGGCTCTTAACTTGCGCGATTCGAACTTCAATGTTGAAAGCAGCACGCTTGACATCGTCGATTCGAAATTTGGCACGTCAAGGACGATTTACCTTTTGCCCGATGTCGCAGACCATATCGTCGCCTATCAGCGCTTCAGGAACGGCATCGCCGGATCACCGACTAGCCGCCTCATCGTCACTACCGAAGGAAAGCCCCTTGGCGTGGATTCTGCGCAAGGCATGTTCAGCGAGGTCAGATGGGCGCTTCTTGGTCGCGGTGATTCATTCGAAGGCCGAAAGGCTCGTTTGCATGATATGCGTCACACCTTCGCGACTATGACCATATTGCGCTGGCACAGGTCAGGTGTCGACGTCAATGCGATGATTCCCTATCTGAGCGCGTATCTCGGCCACAAGAAGCTGTCGGATACCTACTGGTACCTGACAGGAGTCCCCGAACTGCTCGCCGTCGCCGCAGATGCCTTCAAGGCTGCGGGTCTTGCGAGCGAGAGGGCCACAAATGGCCTCGACTGATTTTGCGGAGCTGCTGGAGAAGTTCTTTCTCCAGTGGATGATGAAGGGACGGCAGCTGTCTGCCCGGACGATATCAACCTATAGCGACGCTTTCGCGATCTTTCTGCATTGGATGCACGATGAAATGGGCGTGGAGGCTTGCAAGGTCACAATCGATATGTTCACGGCCGAGAATGTCGAACGGTTTTTGCAGTACCTGTCAAATGAAAAGGGGAATTGCGCCACAACGACCAACTGCCGTCTTGCCGCGATAAAGGCATTCGGCAGCTATGCCGCATACAAGGTGCCTGAGCGCCTCTTTCAAATGAAGCGCATTAGCGACCTGCCCCGTCGAAGAGAAAAACGCAGCGAGGTAAATTATCTGACAACAGAAGAAATCGGGTGGCTCAAGACCGAATGCAAAAACGAGATAGACCATATTATGGTGTCGCTGCTCTTCAACACGGGCGCACGCGTAAGCGAGCTAATAAGCATACGCGCTTGCGACTTCTCTTTCTCCGTCGAAAAGGGCGTGGTAAAGATCTTTGGCAAAGGCCGAAAGGAAAGAACGCTTCCGCTATGGGAGGAAGTAGTGACAGAAACGAAGGAATACCTTGCTCGTAATGGAATAAGGCGAGACGAGTATTTGTTTGCAGGAAGAAACGTCGAGCATCTTACGAGGTCGGGGGTTCGGAGTCGCATCGAATCACTTGTTGCTAAGGCGACGCTGAAGCACCCATCGCTTGCACAGAAGAAGATCAGCCCCCATGTCTTTCGTCATTCGACGGCAATGGCGATGCTCGAAGCTGGCGTAGACATATCCACGATAGCCATCTGGCTAGGGCACGAGAGCATACAAACTACCCATCGCTATATGGCTACCGACATGAAGCGGAAGGAGGAAGCCCTTAAAAAGGTCCACGATCATGGCCAAGAAGAGAGAAAACCGGAGCGCTATCATGCATCCGACGACATCCTGTCGTTCTTGAATTCGCTATAACGTTATGTGCCGAAGCGGAGAGTAAGAATGCTGCCTCATCAGCGCTTCGGCACACACTCAGCACATAACGAAACTCAGCACATACGAACGCTGGTTTAGAACCTTGAAATCAGAATGGCTGCGCTTAAACGAGTACGAGACGCCACGAGAACTGCGCGAAGGCATCTCCCAGTTCGTCGAGCTATACAACAACGATCGCCTGCATGAATCACTAGACTACGAAACTCCGGCCAAGGCTTACTTCGGAGCATTTGCCCAGGCTGCGTAAGGATAAGAAAGCATGCGGCTGGAACCTCTTAAGATTCGAGAAAAAATGTCTGGACAACTCGACCATATTACACTTCGAAGGAATCGGTTTCGCTTGGCATGAAGCGTACGCCATGTGAGCCCTCGGTTACCACTACAGCCGTGTGGGGGGATTCAGCCTCGGGAGCGAGCGTGTCGGTGGTTTGCTCCCAGCTGACTGTTGAGAAATTGGCTAGGTTGAAATTTGCTGCGGCGAAGGCTCCCATGCCGATAGCGGATCCGGTCACCAGCAGAATGGTTGCTACGATCAGCACTACTTTGCGTGCTCTAGACATGCTTCGGCGCTCCTTCCGCAACAGGCGGCATGCTCGGCGGGGTGCTGCCGTTGCGCTTCTTCACGAACAGGCTCTTTATCCAGTTGGCGAAGGTGTGGGTGAGCTGCACGAGGCCCCTGCTCACCACAGTCATGCCTAGCCATGCGAACAGCCCGATGCCTGCTACGGCAAGGCCGCAACCGAGCACCCAGACGCCCGAGAGGAGAAATCCTGTTGCTGCAAAGTAGACCAGGCCCACTATGCCAAGGGGCGCGAACAGTACCAGACACACAACTGTTGCCCACAGTGAAACGATAACGGTCCAGATGCTTACGTACACTGCCAGGGCGACAAGGGCCAGCGCGAGGGCTAGGGGCGCCCAGATGGGAGAGAACACAGCCAGCAGCACGATGTTTAAGATGCGGCTGCCCGTGTTTGCCTTCGCGATGGCTTTGGGGATGGCCGGGGTTTCGGCAATGATCTGGGTGGCGATCACCTGCACCGGGCCGAGTGCTGCGACGGCCTCCTGCTCGTCCATGCCGTCTTCCACGCGGTCGTCGATCATTTCGGCGTAGAATGCGATGGACTGCTCTACTTCGTAGGAGGGCAGCTTGCCGAGCGAGCGGCGGAGCTCGGTTAAGAACTCGATTTTGTTCATGAGGTGGCACCTCGTTTCACGTATTC
>NZ_JAVWUP010000208.1:0-2067 GCF_036667095.1 Gordonibacter sp.
CGGTCGTGGCCTGGAAGCGGCTTTTCGTTATGTGAACGTTATTATAGCCACGGGAGCACCGCCCACGCGAGCAATCCCAGGGAATATGGAAAAAAATATGCAGGGGCCGAGAATTGGGTTGAGAATTAGCGTACAAGAGAAGCGCTTGTCGTGCGATCCGCTACGGGAGAACGTTATCTACCGCTACCCTCGTCCACCGGAAGAGCCCGCGTCTCATACCAGCACGACATCGGTGATCAAATGCGTTTTATATCGGTCGATCTCTTCTTTCTTCATGTTGGGAATATCGCCCAAGGAATATTCAATTCCCAGATTCGCGTATTTGGACTCCCCGTACGAGTGATAGGGAAGCATTTCGTACGCCACGTCTGCACTTCCCTTCGCCTCGGAAATGAAATCGACGATAGCCTGCAACTCCTCGATAGAGTCATTGCATCTGGGCACGACCGGCGTGCGCGCAATGATGTGCTTTTCGGGAAACGCCCGACACAGACGCACGAAGTTCTCCTTGATCGGCGAGCAACCCACGCCGGTGAACGCGCAATGCGTTTTCTCGTCAACCGACTTCAGATCATATTGGATGGTATCGACGCGAGAAAGCACCTGTTCAACCACGCTCCACGAAGCATACCCGGTAGTTTCAATGGCCGTACTCAAGCCCCAACGATGCGCCTCATCAAGCAGCGCGCTCGCGAATTCGGGCTGCAACAAAGGCTCGCCGCCCGAAAGTGTGATGCCCCCGCCACTACGCCTGTAGAACGCATCGTCGCCAGCAACCTTCCCCATAACCGCGTCGACGGTCATGTCCGTGCCTGCGACTTCGATCGCCTTTGCCGGGCACACATCAACGCACGCGCGGCATCCGCGTTCGCACAACGCATGGTTTAACAGCGCGCGGCCGTCTTGCCCGGCAGAAACCGCATCCCCCGGACACGCCCGGACACAGCGACTGCACACATCAACACCGATGCACGAATCGATCCGATACACCACCTGCGGCCAAGGCTTTATTCCCTCGGGGTTTGAGCACCACCGGCACGCGAGCGGACACCCTTTGAAGAACACGATGCTGCGTACCCCAGGTCCATCATGCACGCTGTAGCGCTGGATGTTGAACACCCGACCCAGGACGCTTGCCGTTTCGCCGTTCATAGGAACCCCTTTCGAATCGTCGCCCGAAAAGCACGCTTTCCGGGCGACGTCGCTTGATTGCAGAATGCGGCTGCCGCTGCGCGGTCGCTCAAGGACTACAGCAGCCCGACGAAGTACCACCAAGGAAGCGCGACACACATCGTGAGGACGAGGCTGATCAACGACTTCGCCAGGTAAATCTTTATGTAGTCCTTCTGTTCCATCAGCCCGTAGGAGAAGCCGAACTTGTAGGCCGCAAACTGATAGGGAAGTATCTGGAAGTTGCCTAGGATAATGATCGCGAACCAAACCGGCAGCGGGTTGATGCCCAGGCTCACGGCAACGGGCGTCAGCGTTGCAGAGAAGATGACCATAACCGCCAGAGGAGGCAGCAGGAACTTCGCAGCGAAGCCGGCGAGAAGGACAATGAGGAAGAACACGGGGACGCTCACGTTGGATAGCAACGGGGTAAGCGCGGATCCGATGAGGTCGTTGAATCCTACGGACAGACCGACGTTGCCAATGCTGATGCACGCAGCAACGAAGAACACGATACCCCAGTTTGCTTTCCTGATATCCTCGGCATTGCCGAAGCCGATAGCCGGGAAGTAGATGAAACAGCCCATAAGGAAGAATACCCAAGCCATGCTGACATGGTGCAAGCTGGTGGTAAGCACGAGCACCAACAGCACAGCAGTGCAAATCGCAGCACGCTTCTGGTCGGCGGTCATGGCACCGAGCTCTTTGGCCTTATCAATAAAGTAGGACTGCGCCGGCACCTTGCCCTCGGGCTTCAGGATACGGTACGCAACGAAGAACACCAGAGGAATCATCAGCACGAACGGCAGCATGTAGTACAGATACGATCCGTAGCCCAAGGCAACCGTGGGGGCCGCCTGCTGGCAGGTTTGCACCAAGGCGATGTAAGGATTGTAG
>NZ_JAVWUP010000208.1:2077-3943 GCF_036667095.1 Gordonibacter sp.
AATTTCATCGTCGTCCACGTGCCTAAGTACGTGATGACCATCAGGAAAGCGGAGTCCTTCGACTTCCCAACACCCATGGCCTGCAGAATGCCGAGCACGAAGAAGAACACCGGCGCATGCGCATTGCCACCGGGTAACGCAATCGAAAGGACGAGGCCCAGCAGTAAAATAACGAGCGCAACACGCAGATAGCTCTTGCCGAAACGAGCGAGGAACCAATACCCCACGCGTTCGAGCAGCCCGACGCGCGTCAACGCGTTTGCAAAGATAAACACGCCCAAAAACATCCACGGCGTCGAGCTGCTCCAACAACTGAACGCTGTCTCGATGGGTGCCACACCGAACAAAAGATAACCCACCGGCAATAACGCGCACGGCACCAGGATAGGCATGGTGTCGAACGCCACCACCGCGATGCAGAACACCGTCAACGCCATGAACATTTTCAATTGGTACGTATACAGCTCGCTTGTCGGAACGATTAAACAGAGAGCGGTCAAAGCAACGATAACGATCCATTGCACGAGAGCCGTTTTACTGCCTTTCGTAGCAATTTGTTTAGCAGCTTGATTTACCATAGTTTGTGAATCCTCCCAAATCATATATACTCAAAAGACATTACGAGGGAAGAGCGGTTACATTCTTTTGCATCTCGTTCTGTTTCAAAAAAAGGGGGCTGCATGCGTCTTGAACAGCTGGAATACTACCTCGAAGTGGCAAAGACGGGGTGCATCAGCATCGCGGCGAACAACCTCTACGTCAGCCAGCCCGCCTTGAGCAGATCAGTGAAATCCCTCGAAGAAGAACTGCGCGTCTGCCTACTCACGCGCACGGTAGACGGGGTGCGCCTCACGGCCGAAGGAGAGGTTTTGCTCCCTTACATGCAGAGCGTCATCTCCTCACTCGGCCAGGTTCGCGAGCAGGCAAAATCCCTTGCCGACGAAGAACCTCTGAAGCTGACCGACACATTCCGCTTGTACACCATCCCGTCGATTTCCGATGCCCTTTTCCCTGCGGCATTCAATCTGATTTCCAAGAAATACCCCGATGTAGAACTCCGCGTTAAGTCCCTTGGCCTCGATCATTTTCCCCACATAGACGTACCCAAAGATGCCGACATTATCGTAACACCGAACATTTCCGGTATGCTCGACCCCTTCATCGAGAAAAGCACCCTGCATATGCAGGAGATGTTCACGGGAAGCTCGTATCTGGTGGTGAGTTCCCGCCACCCTCTGGCCGGCAAGAAGGTCGTGACGCGCGACAAAGTGATTTTTCAGAAGCTTATCGTTCACGAAAACGGTCTCGACGTCAACGCCCTCTACGATGCGATCGGCTACGATCACCCCCCTATCGACGTTTTGCTGCAAAGCAACAACTCTCGACTGATAACGCGAACATTGCTCGAGCACGAGGCAGCGCTCCTCACCAACAGCCTTCTGCTTCCGCTCGACTACGTCAATCAGAACGACCTTTGCATCATCCCCATTAAGAACTCACGAACCCCGTACATTGCCCTCTACCCCGAAAATCATACGAATATAGAGTTCCTCCAAAATCTCACTTCAAGCATGATCATGGCTCGTAGCAGCTCCGTTGCATCCGCGCCGGAGTAAACGCGCTGCCGCCTTGCGCGAGGCGGCAGCGCCTGCGCCATGATCCTCACCCGAAAAGATCTACAGTGAAACCTCAGCACGCTCGATGATCTCCTGCTTCAGGCGATCCGACAGGTCGTTGAAGTAGGCGCTGTAACCCGCTACGCGAACCATGAGATCCTGGTAATTCTCCGGATGTGCTTTGGCATCAACCAACGTCTCGCGGTTGATGACGTTGAACTGCACGTGCCACAGCTTCAGGTCGCACCAC
>NZ_JAVWUP010000209.1:0-3899 GCF_036667095.1 Gordonibacter sp.
CGACCGCGTCGCGAATAACATATCCTTCTCGTTGGGCAAAGTATTGTACCAGCATTGGCTTCAATGAAACAAAAATGGCATCGTTAAGGTCAACTATCTTAATGTTGAACAAGTTATCCATAGGAATCAAGCGAAACTTTAGATTCAAATCATCACCAAGCAGGGAAACGATAATCCGCTTCCAGCATTCCGACTCGATAGCATCAAGCTGAATAACTTCGGCACCGCGTAGGTGCTCCCGCGTTAAAGAGCCTCGGGCTAAGGGGTTCGTCTTCTTTATCGCGATGGCGCAAGGTGCATACCCATAAGGTTCATAACACAAACCCATGCTCAAAGCTTGCGCACGCAAAGAAGGAAGCGCATCAAGGCTGTGCACCACCATAACATCAGCAAGACCCTGCATAAACGAGTAGAGGATGGGTCTTTTATTGTCATAATCGACATAGGTATATTTTACAGGGCAACACTTCTCCAACATGGTGCCCAAATCAAAGACTGAGGTACGCAGCGCGATGCGGACAGCGGCATCCTCCTCAGACCGCAGCTCCACAGCCTCATAACATTTCCCCAAACCGGCATCGACGACTTTTATCACCTGCTCCACGCCATCAAAGAACACGGAACCAGCCTGAGTAAGCTTGTTGCTGTCACTGCGGTCAAGCAACTCAAAACCCACTTCCTGCTCAAGCGCCCGCATATGGTTGCCGAGAGTTGAGCGTGCTAGGTACAGGCCTTTTGCGGCTTCGCGAAAATTACCACTTCGAGCAAGAACAACAAACTCCCTCAGGTACTCAAGCTTCACAACAAGCCTCTCCCTTCCCTACCGCCAAACATAGGGGCAAATCCCAATAATAGGGGTTTCTCTAAGACGATCATAGCCTGTTTTCGCATTACGTGCCCCAGGGTGGCCAAATTCGAATCAAAGCATAAAAAATACGAACCACCCGCATACTAAACCCTCGTTAAGCGGCGATTACCTTGGCGTTTTCTAAAAAACAAATCATCGTATAAAAGAAATGAAACATAGCCCCCAGACATAGCTTGCTAAGATGAGAGCCACCATTAATGGGAGTGGATGAGCAAGAGCACAACTCGAGAGTGCTCCTTTATAGCTTACACACAAGGCTATGCATACGCACACACGCATAGCAGAGAACTATCCCCCGCAAAATCGAACAACAAGAAATTGTGAAGTCAAGGAGAGTGAGGAGTACTCGTATGAATCATGTCAAGAAGTCCATTTCAAGCAGGTCAATTGACAGAAGAAGCTTCCTTAAAAGCTCTGCAGCCACAATGGTGGCGGCGGGTATTGGATTAAGCATTACAGAAAGCGAATTTGCACTTGCCGATGGCGGCAATCAAAAAACAACCTCCCAGGAGGTAGTGAAACCCGGAACGTGCCGTGGCGGCTGCGGGGCAGGCTGCCAGATGAACGTTCACTCTAGAGATGGAAAGATAGTAAAGGTCTCCCGGCGCGTCCAGTCCGATCCCGACATAACCAGGGTGTGCAACAAGGGTCTCACGCATGCATTGCGTGTCTACGAGGCACACCGGCTGAAACACCCCATGAAGCGTGTTGGCGAACGCGGAAGCGGCCAATGGGAGCAGATCAGCTGGGATGAGGCCATCACCACCATCACCGATAAATGGAAAGAGGTTAGCGAAAAGCACGGCGCGGGCGCGAATGCTTTCTTGAAAGGATCAGGGAACATGAGTCCCGATGCACACCATACCCTTCGCCTGCGCTCCGCTATGGGGGCCACCCTTATCGATCCCGCCCAGGATCGTGTCAACTATGCCGCATTTCCACCGGCACTCGGACTAGGGGCCGGAAAAGGCGGATCAGGGCGTCGAGACCTCGCAAATGCGAAAAACCAGATCTTATGGGGATCAAATCCGGCAGAAGCGCAGAGCCAGATGTTTCATTACAATCTTCGCGCTCGCACTGAAAACGGATCAAAGCTTATCGTTATTGACCCCAACTATACGACAACCGCTTCGAAAGCCGATATGTTTGTGCCCGTCTGCCCAGGCACAGACGCTGCCCTTGCATTATCTATGGCCTACGTGCTGGTTCATGAAGATCTGGCCAACGAAGCTTTCCTGAAGTCGAAAACCGTTGCGCCTTTTTTGGTAAAGGACGATAACGGAAAATACCTGCGGTTAAGCGACCTCGGCAAAGCGACCGCAGGCACGCCCGATGACAAGATCGTCGTACGCAGCGCAGAAGGAGCAGTGGGATTACCCGCAGATATCTCCGAGCCGGTAATCAACGGCTCGTTCGTTATTGAAGGCATAAAAGTTACTACCGCGTATGATCTTCTGCTTGAACGCATAGAGGAATGGCCGCCAGAGAAAGCTGCAAAGCTCTGCGAAATTTCCGCCGAGAAGATTGCCGAACTGGCACGCATCGTCGCCGAAGGCTCATGCTCGATCAACATCGGGCTTGGCTTAGACCATATCACCAACGGGTATCCTACGTTTGCGTCTATCTTAGCTATGGCTATGGTTGCCGGACAGTTCGGCAACCCCGGAAACACGGGCAATGGATTCATGCGAGGAGGTGCTGCGGCCGGTTGGAATCCTTACGCACTCGAGTACGTCTCCGACGCCCCGCCCTGCAATATATTCTACGGCCCCGCCCTGCTCAACTGCTTTGAATCGGGGAAGTATGGCGATAAGGATATCAACATCAAAACGCTTTACGTATGGAACCATAATCTTCTAGGCACCCAGGTAGGAACAGCCAAATGGCGCAAGTTTCTTGAAGGAGTCGAGCTTTTTGCCGTTGCCGATGTAGTGCACAACAGCACGACGGAATACGCCGATATCGTTTTGCCCGCCTGCCACTACTTCGAGTGCGAGAGCGCCTCAGGCGACTCGACACAATACGTGTTCCACAGTGCGAAATCGGCCGAGCCCCTCTACGAGTCGAAAAGCGACTTCGAGATGTCGCATATGTTCTTCGAGAGAATGGGCCTAGAAAAGTACTCATACAAGACCATCGACGATTACATCGATGCGGTTCTCGACAATCCTCAGGCAAAAGCAGCTAATGTCACTTGGGAACGCATAAAGAAAGAAGGCGCCGTAGCCTCCTTCGAGCCTGACAGCCGCGTTTTCGGACAGGAGGGAAAATTCAACACAGCGACAGGACGCCTTCAATTCTACCTGGAAACTATCAAGCCCGATGGAGGAAACTGGGGGCAGACCGTTGACTTCATGAAAGAACGGCTGCCTTACTGGGAACCCCCTATGGAAGCCTGGCGAGACAGTCCGCTTGCTGAGAAATATCCCTTAAACTTCACTTCCGAACGAAGCAAATTCAAGGGACACACTCAATTCACTCATATTTCATGGTTCACCGAACTAGAACCGGAGCCCTATATCGTAGTCCACCCATCTGAGTGCAAAAAACGCGGCATCACCGACGGAGACTACGTAACACTTTTTAACGACCGAAGCTCTTGCACCCTCTTAGTCCGATGCAACGAGGGCACGAGACCCGGCATGGCGGTCATCGACCACGGCTGGGAGAAAGATCAATTTGTAGATGGGTTTTACTGCGATCTATTAAGCCACTCCATCACGCCCGTTGTGGCCAACAGTTACTACTTCGACACGCTTGTGGAAATGAAAAAAGCGAATATCTAGAAAGGAGAGCTGACCAATGCGTTACGGAATGGCTATCGACCTACAACTCTGCTTCGGATGCACCGAATGCGCCGTTGCCTGCAAGTCAAACAACAACCTCCCCAACAACATGTGGTGGAACAGGGTCTTGACCGATGGGGGTAGGTACCCTGACACCTCACGGGGCACCTACCCCAATGTCGAGATGACCCACTACCCCGTAAGTTGCCAGCATTGTGCGAACCCAGCCTGCGTGAAGGTGTGCC